>CAIJEA010000139.1 GCA_903819605.1 uncultured cyanobacterium
ATGCAAGGTTGGTACAGTAATCTTCGCTAAATATTTTAAAAGGTAGCGTTTTGCACCGCCTTTTAAAATATTTAGGACTTACGCAAAAGTGACTTAAAATCTGCATTTCATCGTAGGGGCAATTCATGAATTGCCCCTACATTTCGTTCTTTTGCGTAACTGGAGAATGCATGATGTATCCAGAAGAGTGTTGGACTTAAAGATAAATATGGAAACCACTACACTGAAATTACGAGGGATGAGTTGCGCTTCCTGCGCCAATAGTATCGAAACTGCGATCGCCAATGTTGCGGGTGTTGAGCAATGTAATGTCAACTTTGGTACAGAGCAAGCCTCTATCACCTATGACCCTAAAGCCGTTGATATAAATCGCATTCAACAAGCGATCGCCAATGCAGGTTATTCTTCGCAATTGCTGCAAGCGGAAAATCCCTTAGTTCCTGATGACGAGGAGCAAGTAGCCCGACGTAAAGAAGAGAACGATCTCAATCGCAAAGTGATAATTGGCGGTGCAATTAGTCTATTCCTTGTGATTGGCGAATTACCGATGATGACGGGACTGAGCTTGCCCTTCATTCCTGCATGGATGCATAATTCTTGGCTGCAACTGGTCTTGACTCTTCCTGTGCAGTTTTGGTGTGGTGCGAGTTTCTATATCAACGCTGGCAAAGCTTTCAATCGTCATACCGCTACAATGGATACATTAGTCGCAACTGGGACGGGATCTTCCTATGGGTATTCCATTTTCGCTACGATTAATCCAGCATTTTTCACTTCGCAGGGCTTAGCCGCCGATGTTTATTTTGAAGCATCCTCAGTGATTATTACTTTGATCTTGCTCGGTAAACTCTTTGAGAATCGCGCTAAGGGAAGTACCTCTGAGGCAATGCGAAAGTTAATGGGTTTACAAGCGAAAACAGCGCGAGTGATTCGGAATGGTCGAGAAATTGATATTGCGATCGCCGAAGTGAAACTTGATGATGTGGTATTGGTACGTCCGGGGGAAAAGATTCCCGTCGATGGCGAGATTATCGAAGGAAGTTCCACCATTGACGAAGCGATGGTTACTGGTGAAAGTGTTGCTGTTAAAAAGCAGGTCGGTGATGAGGTGATCGGTGCAACCATTAATAAAACTGGTAGTTTCAAGTTTCGCGCGACTCGCATTGGCAAGGATACTTTCCTAGCGCAAATTGTGAAATTAGTACAGCAAGCCCAAGGTTCTAAAGCACCGATTCAACGCCTTGCCGATCGCGTGACAGGATTCTTTGTACCGATTGTGATAGCGATCGCGATCGCCACTTTTATCATCTGGTACAACTTTATGGGCAATGTTACCCTTGCCGTAATTACTACGGTCGGAGTGCTGATTATCGCCTGTCCCTGTGCCTTAGGCTTAGCCACGCCTACATCGATCATGGTAGGAACGGGTAAAGGTGCAGAGAATGGAATTCTGATCAAGGGTGCGGATAGTTTGGAACAGGCGCATAATTTGCAAACGATTGTTTTAGATAAAACAGGAACAATTACCCAAGGCAAGCCCAGTGTGACCGATTTCGTGACCACCTTAGGAATGCCCGATGATAAGTCTTTAGCATTGTTAAGGATGGTCGCGACGGTGGAACGCTATTCCGAACATCCTTTAGCGGAAGCAATTGTCAGTTATGCTGAGGATCTTCATGTGGACTTGACTGATGCTCAAGATTTTGAAGCGATCGCAGGTAGCGGTGTTCGTGGCAATATTGGCGAACATTTAGTACAAATCGGAACCTATCGCTGGATGCAGGAATTGGGAATTACGACAGAATCTTTGGAACAAGCTTGGGAGGATTTAGAAAGCAAAGGTAATACCGCAATCTGGATTGCGGTCAGTGACAAAGTCCAAGGCGTAATGGGCATTGCCGACGCGGTCAAACCTTCCTCGGTCCAAGCTATTCGTACTTTGCAACGCATGGGTTTAGAAGTGGTGATGCTCACTGGTGACAATCGCCGCACTGCTGAAGTGATTGCCCATGAAGTTGGGATCGATCGCGTGTTTGCGGAAGTCCGTCCCGATCAAAAGGCTGCTCAAATTCAGCGTTTACAAAATGAAGGTAAGGTTGTGGCAATGGTAGGCGATGGTATTAATGATGCGCCTGCTCTTGCTCAGGCAGATGTAGGCATTGCGATCGGTACGGGTACGGATGTGGCGATCGCCGCCAGTGACATCACTCTCATTTCGGGGAATTTGCAAGGCATAGTCACCGCCATCCAACTATCTCGCGCCACAATGCAAAATATCCGCCAAAACCTTTTCTTCGCCTTTATCTACAACATCTTAGGCATTCCCATCGCTGCGGGGATTCTCTTCCCCTTCTTTGGTTGGTTACTTAGTCCTGTAATTGCGGGTGGCGCGATGGCGTTTAGTTCTGTTTCGGTAGTGACTAACGCCTTACGCTTGAAGAATTTTAAAACCCAAAAAGTGTGAAGCAGCGCGGAGCACCGCCTCACACTTTTTGGGTTTTGATGGGCTTAAAATTCAAAATCAAAGGAAAAACTATTATGTTGAGAAAAACTATATTCTTTGGAACCCTTGTTGGTATTGGCTTTCTATTCGGAGCGATCTCTGGCGCGATCGCTGCTGATATGCCCAGCGATCGCAATATGCAGATGGAATCTAGTAAAACAAGCCAATTCAAGGCGATCGATCAACCACTAACAAACAAAATTCTTGTCACTGTGGTTGGTGCTGGCTTAATCGGTGCAGAGCTTTGGTGGTTTCTTCTCAGTAAGCCCAAGGCTGAAAAAGCCGAAGCTGAATCTGGCATTCAAGAAGTAACTGTAGTCGTCGATGGTGGTTACGAACCTTCGAGAATTGTGGTTAATGCTGGTCAACTTGTGCGCCTCAACTTTCTCCGCCGCGATCCTAGCAGTTGCTTAGAAGAGGTGCGACTCGCTGATTTTCACATTGCACAGCATCTAGAATTGAATAAAACCACAACCATCGAATTCACGCCACCCAAGGCAGGTAACTATGAATTTGCCTGTGGAATGAATATGTTTCGTGGCGCGATCGAGGCAAAGTAAATGGGAGGATAGTCGGCGCAAAGCGCCGATTATCCTCCCTGTAAGAAGTAGAACTAGGAGTGATATGTGCAAGCTCAAAACGTCAAACTAACTCTGTGAAAGAACTAACTTGTGCCGCTACCAAACTCTCTAAAGCTAGTTTCTCAAAAATATGGGACAATCTAGAAGGTGCAGAATATGACAATCTATAACTTTGGATTTGAGAAGAAGTCAGTAATAATTTGATTGAAGTAATTAAAATGCGCCCGTGACCTAATTCTTCAGCCAAGATAACTAACGAAGCATCAGCTAAGTCCATTGGTAAGTTTCTATACTGTTCCAGAAGTTGTTCGATACGCAGACAATGAACTGGAGCGAGGTCGAATATTTTTACCATCCCTGCTGTAATCTTACGTATAAAAACCTTTGGGGCATCTATGCCAATTCTTTTCTGCATCAGGTAACAAGTTTCCGTAACTACGCACCAAGTTGTAATAAATTCTACATCCTGCAATTTTTGAAATAGTCGTATCGCTGATTGATGATTATCATCTCTTCTATTCGCAAGAGCAAGCCAGAAGCCTGTATCAACGATTAGAGTATTTCTCGTCAAGTTCATTGTTTAGATAGGTTTTGTAATTTCTTGATAAGTCTGATTCTGCATCCATACAACCAATGAAATCTGACCAGTAATTTACTGTTGTTTGTGGAACTTTCTGTGGATTTGGGAAATAACGTTTTTTTTAGAATATCTACAAGATCAAAAATAATTTGCTGTGCATCAGGAGGCAGATCGGCGATTTCCTTTTGGATATTGTCTAGCTTCAGTATATTCATTTGTATTTGTTTAACTTCAAAGATAAAAGATAAGTAATTACCTATGGACTAGCAGTACCTTAAGGAATCAGATTTCTTACAATATAATACATCTGAGAATTCGATCGCATATCGCTGTTGCAAACTTCTAATAAACGGCTTCCTTAGGTTTGACTAAAATGGGAATTAACATATTCCAAACTGGTTCTGGTCAGTTGAAGAGATAATAGGTAAATGGAACTTGGCTAAGGTGAGCCAATCCACAAATCATTCAAGTACCACCAAATATCCCGATCGCTACTTTTACAAAATTACTGCTACCAATCAAACGAGCAAATAGTATTCGCGTTGGCAAAACAAATAGAACTAACGATGATATGGGCGATGGGCGCACCATCGATCGCTGCACCGCCCATAAGTTTTAACTTCACGTTCTTCGCCTTCAGGGATTTGATTATGGGTCATGTAATTTATTTATATTTCTGTTTTACGATCTTGTGAACGGTGATTTTATTTTATAGAGATCGCTCTCCATATTCTGCGATCGCGAGATTTTACAGTTAGGACTTACGCAAAAATGACTTGAAACCCGCATTTCATCATAGGGGTAATTCATGAATTACCCCTACATTTCGTTCTTTTGCGTAAGTCCTAAAAGCAAGACAAGAGATCGCTACGACAAATCAAAACTCAAATAAAGGCGGCGTGAAGGTCCACCTTTATTTGGGTTTTATGTCCAAATTGCATTGCTATAGCTTTCAGGCAAGCAATAAATCTTAGAGGCGATCTTAAAAAAAATCTTTAAGTTATTGACTTTAATTCTCAAATAGTTTTAAGCTATTTCCAATAGTTATTGCAATTAATTCTTTTTAGTGCGTTGATATTTTTTTTAAAATTAATGAAAAAAACTTTGTTTTCACATGTCAATCTGGCTGTTGTTGCTGGATTAGCATCATTAATAGCATTGACAGCTTGTGGTGCAGATAATCGGCAGTCCTCGACTCAAACTGATACCAGCCAGACATCTAATAAACCTGCTGACAAAGAGGCGACAAAAGAAGCTAAACCTGCTCAAACGCAAGCAATACAGCCTCAAGCCAATGAAATTACGATCGCCTTTGCAACTCGACGTGATACCAAAGATTTGCAACGTAAAGTGGATGAGGTTTCGGCAATATTATCCAAAGAATCAGGGCTTCCGATTAAAGGGATGATCGCTGACGAAACCGCATCGGTAGAGGCTATAAAAGCAAACCGTGCCAATGTTGCTTTTGTAAGCGGTCGCGCTGCCCTCAAAGCCGAGCAACTATCAGGGGCAAAAATGTACTTGGCGGAAGTTCGCGATGACTATTCGGGTGGTAAAACCTACAACTCTGTATTTGTAGTTCCCGAAGACAGTACCTTACGAACCCAAGCAGATTCCCAACAAACTCTAGAGCAGTTGCGGGGTAAGCGCATGGCATTTACTTCGCGTTCGTCAGGTTCGGGCTTTATTTTCCCCGTTAGTGAACTAGTTGGATTGAAGTTTGTCGATGGCCCCGATCGCTTAGAGAATTTTTTCGGCAAAGTTACCTATGGCGATGGCTATAGCAGTGCATTACAGGCTGTATTGCGAGAGCAAGCAGATGTGGCTGTAGTGTCCGAATATGCCTTGCTACCGCCTTGGATTACGGCGGAAGAGGGAAAGAAACTGAGAGTATTACACGCAGTACCTAGCGTCCCAGCTCATGGAGTTACTTTTGATGACAATGTGTCACCCGAAGTCCGCGAAAAGTTGATTACTGCTTTTCTGAAACTGAATGAGCCTCAAAACAATCAATTGTTCCGCAGTCTCTACAATTCGACGCAGCTAGTTAAAGTCGATCACGATCGGCACTTGGCTAGTATGCGAGTTGCGATTCAACGGGCAGGACTCAAACCATAGCTTTCTTTTTGTTGTCTAGCTTTGCTAGGCAACAAAAAAGTATCCCAAAATGAGAATTCCAAATATATGTTAACTCCAGTAGAAAAGAACTTACCTGCGATCGCCTGTCATAACGTTCGCACAGATTATCAAGCGACCTTGAAGCGCCCGATCTTAAATGGAATCGATTTACAGATTAATCATGGCGAATTTGTGGCTTTGCTCGGTCTCAATGGCGCAGGAAAATCGACGCTTTTGCGATCGCTTGTGGGACTAGTGCCAATCAAGCAAGGCGAAATTGAAATATGCGGCACAACCGTCGAGCCAGATCGTATCGGTGAAGTTCGCAAAAATGTTGGCTTTCTCTTTCAAGGTGGCGGACTAGTCGATCAGCTCTCTTGTTTGGATAATGTCTTGTGTGGATGTTTAGGCGATTTGAATACATGGCAGAGTCTATGGGGCTTTCCGCAACGCGATCGCCGCGTTGCTATGCAGCTCTTACAGAGACTCGGCTTGCAAGAACAGACCTATCAAAAAGCCAAACAACTAAGCGGCGGACAACGCCAACGAGTAGCGATCGCTCGTACCTTAATCCAGTCACCACATATTTTACTAGCCGATGAACCAACTACAGGCTTAGATGTATCTGGCATTAACCAAGTGATGAATAGCTTGCAGGAAATGCACCAAAAAGGATTAACCGTTGTTGTCGTACTGCACGATCTTGCTCTCGCGGCAAAGTACGCACAAAGAGCGATCGTTCTGGAAGCAGGACAGGTCTGCTATGATGGGGACGGTCAAAATATTGAAAGGCAGTTTGCCAAATTGCAGAAGCTGTCTCAATTTCAGTCCGTTAGCGCCGCATAATGAAATTTACCGATCGGGTTCGCCTCTATACCTCTAGCCAATACTACGTCTGGACTGTCAGAGTTTTCGTAATTATCGGTCTAGGGTGGGCTTATATCTGGTCATTACAAGGACTAAAAATTAACCTAGAGTTAATCAAAACTAGTCTGCCATACATGACAGATTTTCTGTCGCGTCTTCTACCGCCCGATCTGAGCATCTTGGATGTGGCGGTTAAGGCTTTAATTGAGACTATGCAAATGTCACTTTGGGGAACAACGATTGGCGCAATTCTCTCCATTCCACTGGCGTTATTGTCAGCACGAAATCTTTCGCCTTTCTGGTTACGTTGGCTAGCGAATCTTTTCCAAAACACTGTGCGATCGGTTCCTTCGATTATTTTAGGTTTATTCTTTGTGGCAGCGACTGGACTTGGTGCGCCAGCAGGAACTTTGGCTTTAGGGATTTATACGATTGGATATTTAGCGAAGTTCTATCAAGAAGCGATCGAATCAGTGGATAAGCGATCGCTAGAAGCTTTGGAAGTCGGTAGAGCATCGTGGTGGCAAGTCGCTCAATATGGAGTACTACCTCAAGTTTTACCGCTATGTCTCGGTTATACATTCTATATGTTTGAATACAATATTCGCGCCGCCTCAGTTTTAGGAGTAGTCGGTGCGGGTGGAATTGGTTTTGAGTTAGTCAGTTATATTCGTGGATTTGAATATAACAAAGCGATGACAATGATGTTGGTTTTGTTAGTAGTTGTGACTGGGATTGATGCCCTGAGCAGTCAATTAAGAAATAAATTTAAATCAGATTAAAATCCAGAAAGTTGTATAGCAATATAAACTTTGCTTAGAGCATAAAACCCAAATAAATAGAGGCGGCGCTTTGCTCTGCCTCTATTTATTTGGGTTTTGATTTGTTCTAGCTATATCTTTCGTTGCTATAGTATAAAGTCATCAAGCTTTTTCTTGTGAAGTCTATCCAGAGCAAATCGATGTTAGACACACTTACGCCATCAATCACACTAGAGCAGTTTCTCCGACAACCAGAAACTAAGCCTGCGAGTGAATTTATCAATGGTATCGTCACCCAAAAAATTATGCCCCAAGGTGAACATAGCTCGATCCAAGGTGAATTGACTAGCACTGTCAATGGACTTTTCAAAAAAGCGCGCATTGCATGGGCTTTTCCAGAATTGCGTTGTACTTTTGGCGATCGCTCCATCGTGGCGGATATTGCTGTTTTCACTTGGGAGCATATTCCCACTAATCCCGATGGCACGATCGCCAATACTTTTAATCAGCCGCCAGACTGGGTAATTGAGATTCTCAGTCCTAATCAATCTGTGAATCGGGTAGTTGTCAATATTTTGTATTGTCTTGATCGTGGTTCGCAAATGGGATGGTTAATCGATCCTGCTGAGCGTTTAGTGATTATTTATCAGCCCAATCAACAACCGATCGCGATCGCTATTCCCGATCAGATGCTGATTGTTCCTAGTTTTGCGAATGCCTTACAGCTTAGTCTTGGTCAGCTTTTTGATTGTCTAAAAGTAAACTAGAGCGATCCTTCTGGAGATTGCAATGAAAAGTTAGACAGAACATTCCATTTCTGATTGTCATGTTTCAATAGCGTAAGTTCGATCGCTTCAAAGTCAAAATCAATTTGGCGATCGCGAAACTCTGCCCATGCTAGTTCAAAGTTCTCAGGAGTTAAGTCTCGAAACCCAACAGTCATATGTGGCACATATGGTCTAGAAGCATAGGGATCGTGAATGTCTAGATTATCTGCAAGGGTCGCCGCGATATCTACATACAAATTTTGCAGAATCAGATTTGGCAAGACATTGAGATAAATAACGCGAGGTGGAAAAGCAGCAAATCCTGAGAGGTTAATTGTAAAAGGCGATCGCGTTTTGGCAAATTTCTCTAATTCAACTTGTAATGGCTCAAGGCGATCGCTTGACAATTCAAAGGGAGGAATTAGCGTAATGTGCGGCGGAGATTTGAGGGTGGCTTGGGTATTGTAGCGATCGCGCAAGTCATATTGAATTTCCCTAACTTCATCTTGAATAGTCTCAGATGGCAACAACGCGATAAAAAGTCTTTGATTCA
>CAIJEA010000140.1 GCA_903819605.1 uncultured cyanobacterium
GGGAAATCGATCATGACAATCCTGAAACTAATGTCAACTGGTATTTGTCAGAGGAAATAGGTGTTAATCGCATATCAGGCGAACATGTAGGTGACAATGTACAGTTTGCTCTTTGGGAGTCGATGTACGCTCATCGAGAGCCTTATCCAAAATTACGAGCTTTGGGAAGGCTCTATTATTTTGAATCCCAAACTGAGGGAACTTATAAAAGCGAAGAGGGTGAAGAATCGCGAACCACTTGGGACTATTGGGATGAGCCACATCTTTGGAACCTAGCAATTGAGGCATGGCAAGATCGCGAACTTCATGTTTATTCCACTAAAAAAGTTAGTCCTGAAGACTTTGCGATCGCTGAGAGATCTGCAAAAACGCAAGGCTTTGCGACTTCAACATCTTCAAAACGTAATGTAATTAAAAAAGATCGTACTTGGGAATGGGTTTGTGCTTGGGGACTGGTAATCGTGGGCTTTATTTTGATGACATCTGGAGATTGGTAAGCTATGCCTATTTCTTTGTTTGTTGAAGAACAACCCAATGGAATCACCTTTTATATTAATGGGGAATTACAATTTCATACTGCTGATGAAGCTATCTATCACGAATATTTAACTATTCCTGCGATCGCCTTAGCTGCCCAGCGATTTCCAAATCAACCTTTGCGGGTTCTCATATGCGGTGGTGGTGATGGACTAGCAGCAAGAGATATTTTGCGATGTCCGCAAGTTAGCCAAATTGATTTAGTAGACTATTCTCAAGAAGTGATCGATTTAGGTAAACAGGATTTTGCATTTTTCAATCAGGACAGCTTATCTAATCCGAAAGTTATGCTGCATATTCATGAAGCTTTTGCCTATTTGAATAGACTGACGCAGGAGTTTATCACAGCAGATAATCTAATTCACAAATATCATGCGATTATCTGCGACTTCACCTATCCAGCCTCCGTTGGAGAAACACAAATTTACTCATTGGAATGGTTTGATTTACTCAAGCAGACTCTCATTCCTTCAGGGATTATTGCCACTAATGCGGTTTCTCCCGATCGCAATACGCTTGCATTTTGGTGTATCTATCAAACCATACTAACCGCAGGTTTAGATGTGAAACCAATGCAATTACAGATTCCTTCTTTTGTGAATCATGACTACGGAAATTGGGGATTTCTATTAGCTTCAGAAATAGCGATCTCGCGTTCAGAAATTGAGGCTCTCGATCTACCGTCAGAATTGCGAGAATTAAGTTTAAAAAATTTATTGCAAGTCTTCATTTTCGATCGGGCGATCGCTAAATTGCGACATTCTGTAATTCCCCATAACAAAGATTCTTCTCAACTGCTTTTCTATCTATTAAATCGACTCAATCGCTCAGGCCAAAATCAAGAAGATTTAGAACCGATAAAAGTCGATTTTCTTGATCTTTGCGAACCTAGACAAGCGATCGCAATTAAAAAAAATAGCGATCCAATGAGCTTAGATTCTCTAGCTAAAGCTTGGTTAACTCAACTTGAGTCAAATCCTGAACAGCTATTAATTCCCTCACAGCATCACTCGCATACACCAGAGATTTCTCAAGAATGGATCGGACGAGTAAAGCAATTATTAACCCAAATTGATTTGTCTCGTCTAATTACCAAATTGCTTGAGCGATCTCAAGAGCTACCCTATGAGATTACCGCCGATTTACGAGAATTGCAGACTAAGTTAAGCAATTTCCAATTATCTAATAAATTGATGCATAAACTTCCTCACAATGCTTCTCAAGCAATTTATATAGATTCTGCGACTCGACCTTCCTTTAGTCTTACTACTGCTAAAGTGATTGGCATTCTCTCTCTGACTTTACTCGTTGCTAATTTAGCGGCTCCCGATGCTGTATTTGCAAAGGGTTCAACCTCCTCGTTTGGTAGTTTTGGTGGTTCCGATGATGGTAGTGGGGTAGGAGTTTTCGGGTTAATGATGACTATTGGTGGTATTTATTGGTTGATTAATCTTGCTAACGACAATAATCAAAAGTGATACTCAGACAACTATTAGGTAGCGATCGCGTTGAATGGGATCGGCTTACACAATCATGGGAGAATGGATGCTTTATGCAATCTTGGGCATGGGCGAATTTCCGCGAACTTGATGGCTATCAAACTTTTCGGTATGGGCTTTTTGATGAACTTAATCAACTAATTGGCGGCTGTATTTTCTATTTCTATCCTCAACAAAGTTCTGCAAATTTAATCTTTGCCCCTGCTGCGCCCCTATTACCAAAGAAAAATGAAGCAGAAGGAATCCAACTTTTATTATCGGAAGTAGAAACCATTGCCAAAGATGTCGATCGAAGTAATGGGGCGATCGCTTTACGCATTGAGCCTTTGTTACTAACTAAACCTAAGTGGATGAATCAAGATTTTGTACGATCGCCTGCGGATCTTATGCCCTCAGAAACACTCTGGATTGATTTACAAAAAAGCGAATCAGAATTACTTATAGAAATGCACCATAAGGGACGTTATAACCTTCGTCTCAGTCAAAGATATGATGTGGAAACTCTATTTACAAGTGATGATGCCGCGATTCCTCAGTTTTTTGATTTGTTTTACGAGACTGCTCAACGTCAAGGATTTTTAAGCGAACCCTACGGATTTTTTATCAAACTTTGTCAAACTCTATTTCGGGAAGGGATGGCAGAAATTGGATTTGCCAAATATAACGGCGAAATCTTAGCGGCAATTTTACTTGTTTACTGGGGCGATCGCTGTACCTATCTTTATGGGGGACGCAGTGAGAGCGATCGGCAGGTGATGCCTGTCTATGCAATGCATTGGGCAGCCATCCAACGGGCTAAGCAGCGCGGTCACAAAATTTATGATTTCTATGGCTACAGCGACGATCCAAACCATGCCTATTACAAGTTTTCACGATTTAAGCGACAATTTGGCGGTAAAGTTGTGAAAACCATCGGCGCTCACGATTATTTTTTTTACGATCAGCTAGCGGATACAATTATTCGGCTATTACGCTAGATTTAGAGCATAACTCTAGTTGTCTATGGAATTCTGATTGTGAAATTAGCGTTATTTGAATATGAGTTAAGCTGTGGTTTTGACTGGACAGAGCAAGAGCAGCAAGCGATCGCTGATTTAGAGCGAGTGATAGGCGATCGTCCCTTAGAAACAGTTATACATAATGGCAAGCGGGAGCTAAAGGCAAGACAACATGTGGGCGTGTTTCGATTGGGAAAGCGCACAGTGCAAGTTCTTCCAAAGATGTATCGAGCGAGCGATCCGCAAACTCAAAATCAGGAATCAGTACGAAATTTGCTCTATATGCTGGAATATACCGACCAGTTAAGCGTTAAGCAATATTCATTGGCTTCTCTTTTACAGCAGGATCTCGATTGGTTTGAGATTTTGACAAGGCTATTTGCGATTAATCTTCTAGAAGAATGGCAGAGAGGTGCTTTTCGCAGTTATCAATCAATAAGTGATACTTTGCCAGTACTTAAAGGTAAATGGAACTTAACCGAGCAATTCCGCCGCCCCGAACGCAAGCATTTATTTACGGTGACGTTTGATGAGTTTACGGCAGACAATCATCTCAATCGAGTTTTGCGCTATGTGGTAGAGCGGCTGTGGCAACTAACGCGCAATTTCCATAATCGACAAATGTTACATGAGTTGCAGCAATGGATGGAAGAAGTAACTTTATTACCAAAGATAAGTGCTGAGGACTTGCGACTGATCCCAATTACGCGCTTAAATCAGCGTTTTGAGCCACTTTTAAATTTGGCGCGTTTGTTCCTAGAAAATGAGAGCTTGCAGCTATCCAATGGTGATTTTCAGACTTTTGCCTTTGCGTTGGATATGAATAAGTTGTTTGAGGAATTCGTCGTCAGCTTTATTGATCGCCATCGTCACGAAATTTTACCAAGTCACTTACAAAATTGTGAATTGTTACCACAGTCATCTGGTGCAGTACGCTATCTAGCTAGAACAATGAATCAACAGAAAGTATTTCAACTTAAGCCCGATTTGGTAATGCGTCAAAAGGTTAGTTTCCCTTTGATTATTGATACGAAATATAAGGAGTTGAAGGAAGGCGATCGCAAGTTGGGAGTTTCACAGGCAGATTTTTATCAAATGTATGCTTATGCGCAACGCTACAAATGTCCTAACGTCTTGTTGATTTATCCGCAAGTTGTAGGGATGTCGGAACTTAAGGCTAAGTTTGAGATAGAAGGAGGCACGATTACAGCAGCGACGATCGATCTTTGCGGTGATTTGAGCAAGCAGGGAGAGCGTGATAAGCTAGTAGAGAGATTGAGAGGGCTTTTTGCAGATAGTCAAGGAGTGTGAAATGGCAATATCAACAGGCGATCGCCAAAAAGTTATGCAGTTAGTCGAGCAATTACCTGATGAGTCACTTAGTGAGGTGATTGACTTATTAAATAATTTACTTAGGCAAACTAGGCAATCTCAACCTTTAATATCATCCAATTCTGAAGAGTTGTTGTTACAAGTTATTGGTCGGCGACTTTTGCCAGATGAGCAAGCTAGGCTTGATTATTTGCGTGAACAAAATGAAAATGGCGATATTACGGAAGCGGAGCATCAAGAGTTATTGGACTTTGTCTCTCGTGTAGAAAATGAAGATGCGGAGAGAGCGGTGGCTATTTTGCAACTAGCACAAATTCGTAAGGTTGATGCGTTGAGTCTAATTAAAGAATTTTCCTCTCCAATGAGAATTAATCATGCTGTCTGAGTAAAGAAAGGAGTCATCACCAAATTAATGGAATACCAACAAGAGGCATTCGGTGATCTCGGCTAATGAGAGGTAAACCAAGATGAGAAGCCGTAGCAGCTATAACTCTATCAGGTAAATCAGGAACCGCTTGTTTAGGAATTTTCGCCAAAGCATCAACTACTTCAGATGTTAAATCAAATAGAACTAATCCAGTATCGCCGACTGCTAAAACCTCATCTAATTGATTTTTGAAGTCGCTAGAAATGCGGTCTTTTTCTTGAAGATAGACAATCTCAACTAAACAAATTGTTGGAATGTAAATAACAATCTCGCCGCGATCGCATTGTTCAAAAACTTCGTTAGCCGCTTCACTCAGTTTTGGGTTGTCTTCTAAATACCAAATTAAGGCATGGGTATCAGTTACTGCATTGCTCATCAAATACTCTTACGGGGAAAGTTTGCTGACATCTCTTTTCTGACATCAGCAATGTCTTCATCGCTGATGTTAGCGCCACGCCACAAACCACGCAAAGATCTACGAGGCTTAGGTTCTATATTCAGTTCACGCTTAATTTCGGGGGTTACTTTTTCGATTAAGTTAATTTTATCTACAAGCGAAAGTTGCTTGGCTAGTTCTAAAACTTGCTCTAGGGTGACAACTTGAGTCATAAATTTAGACTTTTTATATGCTTTGATTTGTATGCTTTGATTTTACTCTAACAGGCTGGGTATGAGTTGTCATGGCGGTTGTTAGGCGCAAAATATACATTAGAATATAACTCGATATTGTTTAGGAGCGTTCGCCATGTTGCTGCAAGAACTTTTAGATAATTTAATGAAAAAGACTCAAAACCTAATTCTTTATGGCTCCCCTGGAACAGGAAAAACTTATACTGTCAGTCAGGTTGCCAAATTATTGTTAAGCAATCAGACAGACAATATATCAGCATTCTACAAATTCGTAACTTTTCATCAATCATTTGCTTATGAAGAGTTTATAGAAGGACTTAAACCTGATTTAGATAAGCCAAAAAAAGAGAAAATCTATAAAGATTTACCAAAAGATATTGGTTATATAGACAGTAAGTCTCAAGAAAAGGAAAATTCGTCCATTGAAAAGAATAAGGATTTGCTTAATGTATTTGATAGATCAATTGCTTGGCTTGAAATCTTAGATGGGTTAACTCTTGCTGATGATCACAGACAATATCTACTAAATCGAGGTTTCACTTCTGAGCAAATTGAAGAAGGCAAACTTCGGACAATTGAAAAATATCAGCAATTAGAGCCAGTTAGACTTGATATTTCTGATTCGATATTTGATGAGTTCTATCTCTTAGCTATGTCTAGAGATA
>CAIJEA010000141.1 GCA_903819605.1 uncultured cyanobacterium
AGAACCCCTATACTTAATTTAAAGATCTTAACTGTTGCCTTCGCTACGGAAGTAATGCGGCTTTTGAAGTCAGATCAGAACTTGCAGAAAGTCAAATATTTTTTAAATTACCCGTCAAATCATCAGCTTAATACCCTATGCCTAGCTTACCGAGCACGATTTATCCCATTGGCGCTTATAACCTTTACGGTTTAGTGTGGCAAACCGATACAAGTACTGAAGCAAGCGCTGATAACAATAAAGGCAAACCCTACGCACTTTGTGTCGATTCCTACCAAGGACATCTGCTCAAAATCGATCCATATTCTGAAGGTGCAACGGTACTTAACAATTACACAGCATCTCAATTTCGCGACGCGACAGGTTTAGCGATCGCAGGTGAAATCCTTTGGATTACTAAGGACAATGGAATTTATTACTGCAATATGGTTGATTTTGACTTGCAACCATTTATGGAGTTGCCCAACAAGATCGATGGGATAGCAGTATCTGAAGGTGGTGTGTACGTAAGTTCTAGTGAAGTTGGCAAAATTTTTGTGTTTGGGCGTGCAACCCGTACTTTGCTACGAATCATGGATGCCCCAGGTGCAGGTTTTGAAGCCTTGACCCTAGTAGGTGAGGAATTATGGGTTAGCGATCGCACCGAAGAAACGGTTTATCGCCTCAATGCTAAAACAGGAGAGGTTTTGCATCGAGGTTTGACACCATTCCCAAATCCATTGGGATTGGGTTTTTTAGAAAATGATTTATATGTAGTTTATTCGGGTGATGAAAACTATATTCGTGAAAATCCCAACGATTTAGATGAGCCATTTTCGGTCGCAGCAAGAGAAAAGACTTTTATCCATCGCCTTAAATTTAATCAATATAAAAACGAAAAGTTAAACTACACCCTGACCACTGGCTTCAAGGTAGAAATGATCTATCTCGAAGAGCTGTCTTCCGAAGAACCAACTTCTGTTTATAACCTCACATGGAGAGTTGCTTATCCGACTGATAACTATCGTCAAAAACTATTAGCGATCGAGCCAATAGGTATGCCCTTTGAAGAAGAAATTGTCGATGGTCAACGTGTCGCTGCTTTTAAACTAGGCAACCTAAAACCAGAAGAAGCAAGGATGTTTGGCTGGAAAGCAACCCTCGAACTGCACGGAATTAAATACGAACTCAAGGAAAGTGAAGTTGAGTTTGTTCCCGAACTATCACCTGAAATGCAAAAGCTCTATCTAGTCGATGATGATGGATTGAGTATGGATAACCCTATTATTCAAGCAGCAGCAAAAGAAGCAGTAGGTGATGAAACCAATATCTTGAAGAAAATGCTACTCATTCGTGACTATGTCTATGACAAGTTATCCTATCGCGTTACTCCTTACATCGCCGCTCCAGAAGAAGTCCTAGTTAGAGGAACAGGTTCTTGTGGGGAATATGTTGGCTTACTATTGGCTTTAACAAGATTAAATGGAATCGCTTGTCGTACTGTCGGTCGCTATAAATGTCCCCATGATGGCGAATTGATTATGAATATTCCTCTTCATCAGTATTATAATCACGTTTGGATTGAGTTCTATATTCCTAGCATTGGATGGTTACCAATGGAATCCAATCCCGATGACACTGGCTATCGTCCCTATCCTACACGTTGGTTTATGGGTCTACCTTGGTATCATGTGGAAATTGGCAAAGGTATTTTCTTTGAGACAATTCAGCCTCAACCTTATTCCATCGGCGAACTTGCGCTAAATCATGTTCGATTCAAAGTTTTAGAAGAAATCTAAATTAATGTCAAAAAGAACTGCACTTCGTGCAGTTCTTTTTGATTAACTGTAAACGATTACTAAGTTTAATAAATTTAGCTTAAGAAGAATTTTTTGATGTCAATCGACATTCTAGGATTATGGGAGTTAAAAAAATTTATAGGTAATTAGACTTAGGAAACACATTTATGACACATCTAACTCTGCACTTACTTGCCGCAATTCCTACCACACCTACTTGGTCTGTAGGAGTTGGCTTAATCATGATAACAGCTAACCTATTTGCATTGGTTGTTGCTCGCTATGGTATTAAAGTCAAAGGTGTCGGACCTAGTTTGCCCGTTGAATTACCAGGTGTGTTCTCAGGTTTCGGTCTGCCAGAATTGCTTGGTGTTACCAGTTTTGGACATATCCTTGGCACAGGTTTAATTTTGGGATTGGCTCAAGCAGGATTGCTATAAATAACTATAAATAAATTGCCATAAGTAATAGGGATTGCGCTTCGCGCAATCCCTATTACTTATATTGATAGAGGCTGGTTTAAGTCGCCGTCAATGTTAAATAAATGAAGCTGAATTTCCCCATTCTCCAGAAAAGACAAAGCTTGTTAATGGCTGTCGAACACGAGGTGCGGTTTCTCTCTCTTGTAATTCTGGCGATAAGTTGCTGGTCTCTCCTGCATAACCGATCGCGATCGCAGCTATAGGTTTGGCGGTTTCAGGAATATTGAAAGTAGCGATCGCCTTATCAGCATCAAAGCCTCCCATCTGGTGCGCGACTAAATTTAAAGCCGTTGCTTGTAGTACTAGAGTCGCAGATGCTTGTCCTGCATCATATTCTCCCCAAGCATTTGGCTTATCATTATGCTTAAAGTTTTTTTGGGCTACGACTAATCCTAAAACTGGTGCAACTTGTGCCCATGACACATTGAAAGGAACAATGCAGTCAAGCAGTTTTTGATAGTTAACGGTGTCGTCTTTCGTCGCTACGATAAATGCCCAAGGTTGGTCATTAAAGCAAGAAGAAGACCATCTAGCCGCTTCAAATAGTTGAGCAAGTTTTTCGGGTTCGACAAGTTTACCGTCAAAAGCACGAGGACTCCATCTTTGAGCAATCAAAGGATGGATGTCATGATTGGTAGTTGCAGGGTTTTCCATTTATTTACACTTGTTAGAATATGGTTGCAAACCGATTGATTCGATTTTTAGTCAGCTTAGAGTGAATAACCAAATATTATTACAACCTAAAATCACAGATTTGTCGGTATAGCACTATAACTATGCGGTTTTAGTTTATACAACAATTTAAGAGCTATCTAAAACCCAAATAAATAAGGATGGCGCAAAGCGCCATCCTTATTTATTTGGATTTTGCATTCTATAGCTATATAGCGGGTTTTAGTTGAGTGTGACACAAAAAATGTAGGGGCAATTCATGAATTGCCCCTACATTTTTTGTGCTTTTTTGTACAGCAGTCATGTGAAAAATTGCCATATCAGAACAAAAAAGAGCATTGCAACATTTTTTGTCATAACTCTCTTCTAGGTTTAAAGTAGCGACAGCTATGTAAGCCGTTATAATACTTTCAGCACAAATACCTAGAATAATCTAAGCGCATGGATAACACGCTCGATACTCAAGCGATGAGAAGGGCTTTGCACAAGTCTCCCAACTATTTTCGACAAAGTTTTGGTCATGGTGAAGAAGCTGAAACAACCATGCGATCGCAATATCACAGCGACTTGATTCAAACTATTCGCGATCACAATTACGTATATACGCAAGGTGATGTAACGATTTATTTGGCAAAATCCTTTGGATTTTGTTGGGGTGTAGAAAGAGCAGTAGCAATGGCTTATGAAACCCGTACGCAGTTTCCGAACGAACGAATTTGGATTACTAATGAAATCATTCATAATCCTTCTGTTAATGCCAAACTCAAGGAAATGGAAGTCCAGTTTGTTCCTGTTAGAGAAGATGGAACTAAAGATTTCTCGGGGATTGGTCAGGGCGATGTAGTAATTTTGCCAGCCTTTGGCGCAAGCGTGCAGGAAACTCAGTTATTCGATCGACTTGGCAGCAAGATTGTTGATACAACTTGTCCTTGGGTATCGAAAGTCTGGAATCGGGTAGAGAAGCATAAAAAAGCGGATTTCACTTCTATCGTTCACGGCAAGTACAATCACGAAGAGACGATCGCCACCAGTTCCTACGCTAAGCGTTATCTAGTGGTATTGAATATGAAAGAAGCCGAGTATGTGGCTAATTACATACTCAATGGCGGCAATCGCCAAGAATTTCTAACCAAGTTTAGTAAAGCAATCTCAGAGGGATTTGATCCCGATCGCGATCTCGAAAGAGTCGGCGTAGCCAATCAAACGACGATGCTGAAGGGTGAAACGGAAGCGATTGGCAAATTGTTTGAAAAGACAATGATGCAAAAGTATGGTGTGGAACATCTTGATGAACATTTCCTCGCTTTTAATACGATTTGTGATGCAACTCAAGAGCGCCAAGATGCCATGTTCGAGATTGTCGAAGAAGATCTCGATTTGATGATCGTTATTGGTGGTTATAATTCCTCCAATACGACCCATTTACAGGAAATTGCGATCGAGCGAAATCTTCCTTCTTATCACATTGATGATGTACATCGCATTCTCTCGGCTGAAGCGATCGAGCATAAACCTCTTGGCAAAGCGATCGAGCAAGCAAAAAATTGGCTCCCCACGGGTCAAATCAAGGTTGGCGTAACCTCTGGAGCATCAACTCCCGATCGCGTTGTCGAAGATGTAATTAATAGAATTTTTGCTTTAAAAAATTAATTCCAGAGATTTAATATATCAACGCAAGTTTTGCGTTCAAAATTTCTTGTGGTTCTAATGAAAAGCGGCGCGAAGCGCCGCCTTTCATTTTACATAAAGAACAAAGGAGATATCAATCAATCGACATATAGTGAGCGATCGCGGTGTGTATTAGCTAAAAAAGCTTCTATTTCTTCCCATTGTTTGTTCTCAATTAAATCGATTACTGATTGCAAAGACTTGTGATAAGTATAGAGAGATCGCAATAATGCTGATTGATTATATTCTGCCATCAGCCGACCGAGTTCAGGATTACCACCACCCACGCGACTAGTATCTCGAAATCCTGAACTAGCTAAATTTTGGGCTAATTGGAGAATACTCGCATCTTCTTCCTGTTGACAAGCAGCTATCAAACTAGAACTAATCATCACAGGCAAGTGACTGATTGAAGCCACAGCACGATCGTGTTCTTCAGGACTACATTCGTAAACATTCATTTCCACCAATTGCCAAAGCGATCGCACCTTCTCAAATGCTGCAAGATCGTTGCTAGACGTAACTACACAGGGACGGTTTTGAAATAGATTCCGTTGGGCAGCTAAGATTCCTTGAAGGGTATTCCCAGCCATTGGATGACTGCCGACAAATCTCTGACCAAATTGCTGACAAATTTTTGATGCAGGTTCGACGATTGCGGCTTTGACTGAACCAACATCCGTAAAAATAATATTGGATGGCAGCTTGGGAGCGAGCGCAGTAATCGTTGGCAAAATGGCAGCAATTGGCGTACAGATCACCACTATATCGGTGCGATCTCGATCGGGAATATTATCAATACCTATACTTGCGACGTTTACAGCAGCCATCGACTCTGCCTGTTTACAAGTCTCAGGGTTACGGCTGATTCCCCATACATAATTTTCTTGATTTTGCGCTAGAAGATCTAACCCTAGCGAGCCACCGATCAATCCCAGTCCAACTATGCCAACGTTCATAGAAATTTATCAAGGATAGCGACTCTAATAAAACTTGAAAAGTTCTAAGGTTGTATTAGAGTTAACGCATTGCGTTGGCTCTAATACAATCTCCATCAATGAAAATTTAGGAGGAGTTGCACCCTCTTAAAAATTTGATTTAAAACTTGCGGAGGTCGAGCCCTGCTTCCTTAGCAAATGCAGATAGACCTTTCTTTTGTAAAGTCTTAATTGCTTTGGTGGAAATTTGTAATTTTACAAAGCGCTTTCCTTCTTCCCACCAAATTCTCTTATCTTGTAAGTTTACGTGTTGTAAGTGCTTGTGACGCTTGTGTGAGAAAGAAATCGATACAGAGTTATTGGCTTTTTTGCCTGTTAGTTGGCATACACGACTCATAGTACTAGGCTCCTATTTTTTTAGTCCAGCTAAACATAATACAACCTCAAACTATCCTTAAGCAATTAATTTTGTAGAAAGTCAGCAATTCTGATTTTGTTTTTTTCAGTGCCAACGGCGCTGAAAAAAACAAAATCAGAATTGCTGGTAAAAAGCAGTACGAAGCAATATCTCTAACGGTTTATTTGTGAGCTAAGCTCAAATCTATGTATTTTCAAGTTTTAATTCATGACAAATAAGGCACAAATTCCTGTTGTTGTCTCTGGTGCGACAGGCAAAATGGGGCGCGAAATTATCAAAGCGATCGCTAAATCCCCAGACATGAACCTCGTCGGGGCGATCGGTCGTCAACATATCGGCGAAGATATCGGCGAAGTTATTGGCATTGGCGAATTAGAAATTCCTGTGACCGATAATCTTGAAGTCGTTCTGGCTCAAGCCGCGCAAGAATCACAACTGCCTGTAATGGTCGATGTCACCCATCCCAGTATTATCTACGACAATATTCGCTCAGCGATCGCCTATGGGGTAAGACCCGTAGTTGGCACAACGGGCTTAAGCGAACAACAAATTGCCGAGCTTGCCATTTTCGCAGACAAGGCAAGCACAGGCTGCATCATCGCCCCGAATTTCTCCGTGGGTGTAATTTTGATGCAACAGGCAGCGATCGCCGCCGCCAAATATTTCCAACATGTCGAAATCATTGAACTACACCATAATCAAAAAGCTGATGCTCCTAGCGGTACTGCCATCAAAACCGCACAAATGCTCTCAGAGTTAGGTCAATCCTTCAATCCCGCGCTTGTTGATGAAAAAGAACATCTTACAGGGGCGCGAGGCGCAACCTACGGCGAAAATATTCGTATTCATAGCTTGCGTATTCCTGGTCTAGTCGCTCGTCAGGAAGTGATTTTTGGCGCAATGGGCGAAACCCTCAAAATTGAACATAATGCCAGCGATCGCACCTGTTACATGGCAGGTGTATTACTCTGTGTCCGCAAAGTACTCGCGCTCAAGTCGCTTGTTTATGGTCTAGAAAAATTACTGTAATTGACAAGTGCGCTTCGCGCACCTGTCTTTATACCAATAAAAAAGCACCTTCATTGCAGGTGCTTTTTTATTGTTTAAGAATACCCCCAGGGGAATTCGAATCCCCGTCGCATCCGTGAAAGGGATGTGTCCTAGGCCTCTAGACGATGGGGGCGTGTTCTTGACCTTTATTAAGATACACATCTGAGATCAAGTTTGTCAACACCCAAGTCAAAGTTTTTTAGAAACGAAACGATTAAGTCTTCATTCCATGGAGACTTAATCGTTATGGACGAGGACGAATTCCATAGGTGCGATAGCGCCAGTAATCTTGCAAAATTTGAGCATGATCGAAACATAGCTGGCTGGGCATTTCCCAAGCCTCAAAAATACCGACCGACTTGGCATCATCATCAGCTTTAGGTTCACCCACCGCTTCTGCGATATACACAGCACTAATTGTATGCAGACGAGCATCACGACTTGGATCGGAGTATATTCCTAACAAATCGATTAATTGCACTTTTAAACCAGTTTCTTCTTCCGCCTCACGTCTCGCCGCATCTTCCAATCGTTCGCCATAATCCACAAAGCCACCGACGATCGCCCAACCATGAGGAGGATTTAGCCGCTCAATTAAGACAATTGGTTGATGTGGGCGATCGCCCATGGCAATAATAATATCAACCGTAGGAACAGGATTTCGGTAAGTCACTTAATTTTAAATATTAGAATATTGAAATAATTGTTGTTATTGATTGTTTTAATGTGATCGCAGCACAAATCACCGCATTCTAGAGGGTAATTACAGCTACAAAATACAGATTGGTACTAAGTTATCATGCAGACTCATAATCCGAGAGCTATAGGCATTACTCGGCAGGAGAGTATTTCTTTGATCCCGATCAGCATAGAAATTGTAGAAGGTAATCCGAATCTTGCCTCTCTCTTGGGTTGGCATTTGCAGCAGATAGGCTATTCGGTTTTTCAGGCAGTTAGTTGTCAGCAAGCTAAGCTGGTATTTCAGAAACAGCAGCCCAGCTTAGTGATATTAAGTACCGATCTGCCTGATGGGGACGGCGTAGAGCTATGTCGCTGGTTACACAAACAAAGAAGCTCTTTGATATTTGTGATCTCATCACGCACTGGCGAATCTGACATCGTAGAAGGGTTAAAGGCAGGGGCAGATGATTATTTGACAAAGCCCTTTGGTATGCAGGAATTTTTGGCAAGGGTCGAAGCGCTAACTCGCAGATTACGTACATCTGCACCACCTGCTTGTTTAGACTATGGCGTACTCAAGATCGATCTAGTACAGAGACAAGTAAGGCTGAAGGGAAATGCGATCGATTTAACTCCACAGGAGTTTAGTTTGTTATATGTCCTCGCGCAGTCTGAAGGTTTGGCTTTGAGCCGTGCGGAACTATTGCAACGAGCTTGGCCAGATGAGATAAATAATCCGCGTACTGTTGATACCCATGTTTTGTCGTTACGAAAAAAACTAGAGGTCGATCCTCAGCAGCCAAATTTAATTCAAACTGTGCGGAATATCGGCTATAGGTTTAATCCAGAGGCTTTATTGCGATCGCCTTTACGCCCAAATCCTCAGAGTTCACAGAATTTGACCAGCGATCGCCCACCGCAGTTCACTGCTCCACCTAGTCGCTCTTTTGCCAAGTATTAAAAAATTTTTATATACGATCAAAGCCGTAAAGAGAGATTGTGGTGCTAAGCACCACAATCTCTCTTTACGGCTTTTTGATAAACCAGCGATCTTTCGATGCCCATTAAATGATATTTTGAGACACAGCTAGCTTTATATGTGACAGCAAAAAAGTTAAACTTTTATAGTTTGGCATATTGCATTTTTTTGCACATTATTTCATTGCACATTTTTTAGATTTTGAGTTAAGAGGCTGGAGTAAACAGCAAGCATGGTAACAACCGCAGAGAAAGTATCAGTCGGGCGCATCACCAAGATCATCGGTCCTGTGGTCGATGCTGAATTCCCCAGTGGCAAAGTCCCCGAAATTTATAACGCCGTTGTCGTAACTGGCCGCAACTCCGCAGGACAAGACATTAATGTCACCTGTGAAGTACAACAACTATTAGGTGATAACCAAGTTCGCGCTGTAGCGATGAGTACCACTGACGGCATCGTTAGAGGTATGGATGTCACCGATACTGGCGCACCGATTAGTGTTCCTGTTGGACCTAACACTCTTGGTCGTATCTTCAATGTATTAGGCGAGCCTATTGATGAATTAGGACCTGTTACATCTGACGAAAAATTCCCAATTCACCGTCCATCCCCTGCATTCACAAGCTTAGAAACCAAACCAACCACCTTTGAAACAGGCATTAAGGTAATTGACCTTCTTGCTCCTTATCGTCGTGGTGGTAAAATTGGACTATTCGGTGGTGCTGGTGTTGGTAAAACCGTATTAATTCAAGAATTAATTAACAACATCGCCAAAAAGCACTCTGGTGTGTCAGTGTTTGGTGGTGTAGGCGAACGTACCCGCGAAGGTAACGATCTTTACAACGAAATGAAAGAATCGGGTGTACTTCAGTACCTCGCTCTCGTTTACGGTCAGATGAATGAGCCACCAGGAGCACGTATGCGTGTTGGCTTAACTGCTTTGACCATGGCTGAATACTTCCGTGATGTGTCCAAGCAAGACGTATTGTTGTTCATCGACAATATTTTCCGCTTTACTCAAGCTGGTTCTGAAGTATCCGCACTACTTGGTCGGATGCCATCTGCTGTAGGTTATCAACCAACTCTTGCGACAGACATGGGAGCTTTGCAAGAGCGGATTACCTCAACTACCGAAGGTTCAATTACCTCTGTTCAAGCGGTGTATGTACCTGCCGATGACTTGACTGACCCAGCTCCCGCAACCACCTTTGCTCACCTTGATGCAACCACTGTGTTGTCTCGTGGTTTGGCTTCTAAGGGGATTTATCCTGCGGTTGACCCACTTGATTCTTCTTCGACCATGTTGCAACCAGGTGTGGTCAGCGATGAACACTACCGCGTAGCTCGTGGCGTACAAGCAATTCTTCAGCGTTACAAAGAACTTCAAGATATCATCGCCATCTTGGGTCTAGATGAACTTTCTGAAGATGACAAATTGGCTGTAGCCCGTGCTCGTAAGATTGAGCGCTTCTTGTCTCAGCCCTTCTTTGTTGCGGAAGTATTTACTGGTTCTCCTGGTAAGTATGTCACCCTCGAAGAAAGCATCAGTGGTTTCGATCGCATCCTGAAGGGTGAACTTGACGACCTACCTGAACAAGCTTTCTACCTCGTTGGCAACATCGAAGAAGCGATCTCTAAGGCTGAAAAACTTAAGGCTGGTAACTAAATATCATGACCCTAACTGTAAAAGTAATTTCCCCAGATCAAACGATTCTGGATACTGAAGCAGAGGAAGTGATTTTGCCTAGTTCGACAGGGCAACTTGGAATTTTGTCCAATCACGCTCCTCTAATTTCGGCACTGGAAACTGGCGTATTACGTTTTCGTAAAGACAAAGCTTGGGTAGCAGTCGCTTTAACAGGTGGGTTTGCCGAAGTGGAAGAAAACGAAGTAACCGTTTTAGTACGTAGTGGCGAGTTAGGCAGCAGTATCAATCCTGAAGATGCACGTAAACAACTTGAAGAAGCTGAGCAAGCTTTGGCTGTTATTAAGGCTGAAGATAAGCAAGGTAAAATTCAAGCTGAACAAAAAGTGCAGACTGCTCGCGCTAGAGTTCAAGCAACTACAGCTATCTAGAAATAAGAGCTTTACTAGGTAAAGCTCTTATTCTTAGATAGCAATGCAAAGAATCCCAAGGATAGGTAGCGGTGCTTCGCACTGCTACCTATCTAAAAAAAAGTAGTGGCAATTCATGAATTGCCACTACTTTTTTTTATTTTTAGAAATGTAAGCTTTATTCAATTGGTGTAGCCAAAATCTTTTTCAGGGCAATTAATCCTTTTTTGAGTTGTCGTGAAACTGTAACTGCACTAATACCAAGAGTCTCAGCGACTTCTCGATGGGTAAATTCTTTTAAAAACACAAATTCTACAACTTCACGGGTTCGATCTTCTAATAAATCGAGTGCTTGTTGCAGACGAATATTATCCTCTTGGGCGAGCTGAAAACTTTGATATTTATGATCGGTTACCAGATCGCCAATAGATGTTGAGCTATCCTCACTCTGATCGATGGGCGTATCGAGACTGATCGGCGATCGGTTTTGGCAGGCAAGTTTAATGTCATACCATTCATTAACAGTAATCCCTAGCTCCTCAGCTATTTCTTGACTTGAAGGTTCCCGCCCTGTTTCAGTTCGTTTATTGCGGATAATTTTGCATCCTTGATTATAGGTTGTCAGCCATGCACGGGGCATTCTCACTGTCGGGCTTTTATCGCGCAGATAATGCTGGATCTCGCCTTTGATGTAGGGCACAGCAAAAGAACTAAAAGCATTTCCTTTGCTGACATCAAAACGTTCGATCGCATTGATCAATCCGATGGAGCCAACCTGCATCAGGTCTTCAAAACTTTCTTGGCATTGATTTGTCCAGTGATATGCTTCACGGCGGACTAAGCCGATATTAAGGTTTACAAGTTGATTGCGAAGCTTAATCGTTGGAGCCGTTCGATATGCTTGTAAAATTTCGAGAGTTTCTTGCTTACGTGTAGCAATAGTTGTAGTGTCAGATTCTTCCTCTTCTAGGGGTTGGTTACGATTATCAAGATGTTGTCTTTGCAAAAAACTTTCCAGATGTTGTTGGATCGTCAATTGGGCAAATCCTGAAAAGTTTGGTTCTTTGTCAGGATTGAATTGTATTAAGGCTTTCTTTAAAGCTTGCTTACCGATTTCGAGTAATTCTCGATCGCTGGTTCGGCGTTCCCCTGCTCTACGATTAGTCGTTCGCCGTTCAGACCGTTCTGGACGCTCACTGGTTCGGCGATCGCCAATTTTTGTTTGATTAATTAAGGAAATTGGCAAAGTAGAGATCGTTTCGCGAATTAACCCCATATAAATTTCGACAATCTGCTCCTGTAAGTTTTCAGATGGCGAAACTCGGTACGCTCTTACAAGAGTCAGTATATTTTCATTAGTTAAATTATTTGAATCTAATGGCATATGGCAAACATCCTCAATGATGCAAGCAGCTAAAAGATGTGCCAAACTCATAAAATGAGAACTTTGCATACATGTGCTTGATACCGATATTTGTCAATTGCACATAGATTTTTGGAAATAGGAGTCTCTTAGCCTATTTCTATCGCAGCCTTAATTAGTTTAATGTAAGAATACGAAACATTACTCATAACTTTAAAATTGTATAAATCTTGAGATTAATACGACAGGGTTTTAAATACAGTAGAAAGTATTCGCCCTAAACCCTAGATAAGCATTACGATCGCTTCATCTCCTGATGACACATAGGTTTGATTTACGCGCATTACTGCTATTGCATTTGTGCCAATCGCTCCAATCAAATTGCCTGAGCTATAGTTTTTTACAGGTTGAAAAACTGGATTCCCTTTTTGATACGCTAAATTTCCCCATAAATAAGTTTCCCGCCTACCTTGTGAATGCAAATCTTCCGAAGTAATTGCTTTGATAAATTGAGGATACCAATAAGTTTCATGTATTCCATTCATCTTCGCGATCGCGCCCCGAATAAATCGCCAAAAGCTCATCATTGCAGAAACAGGGTTTCCAGGAACTCCGAAATAAAGAATCTTAGCCTCACTTCTATTCACATTAAGGGAATGTGTGAGGGAAGCTACGGTCAAAGGTTTTCCTGGTTTGATGGCAACCGATCTTACATGAATATTCGCACCAATTTTTTCCAGCAATTCATCGACATAATCATAATCACCGACGGAAACGCCACCCGTTGAAATGACAATATCAGCCTTAGCGATCGCACTTCGTATCACAGATTCTAATTGAGCTTTGTCATCGCGGACTGTCCCAAATGGAATAGCGATCGCACCTGCTTGAGTAACGAGTGTCGATAGTGCATAGAGATTGGAATCAATAATTTGCCCTAATTGCAGTGGTTGAGAATTCTCAAGACTGACTAATTCATTGCCTGTGGAAATAATTGCGATTTTTACCTGACGGTAAACTTTCACATATTGGCATCTTGCAGAAGCTAAAGCACCTATTTCCGTGGCCCCCAATTTTTTACCGATAGCGACAAGGATTGTCCCTGACTTGATAAATTCACCTTTACGACGCACATACTCACCTTGGGTAGGTTTTACCTTAAAGTGCAAAAAAGCACCAACTCGCTCGGTATCTTCCTGCATAATTACCGTGTCTGCTCCGACTGGCAACATTCCCCCTGTAAAGATACGCATACATTCTCCTTGGGCTAGCGTTTGGAGTTGATTGGCTCCTGCGGGAATCTCACCAGAGGCGATCGCTAGTTTTAAGTCTTGGAGGTTTTCTAAATCGGCGTAACGTAAAGCATAACCATCCATTGAGGAGTTATCCCAATGGGGGAAATCCAATTCGCTTTTGATATCTTCTGCTAAGATGCGGTTGCTAGCCTGCGAGAGTGGCAAAATTTCACTATCGATATCAGGATCGAATGGTTTTACTAAATCTAAAATTATTTTTTCAGTCTCAGCGACAGATAGCATAGCTACATTAAAGGTAGAGGGCAGAGCTTAGGGCTGCCCTCTACTATAGAATTTATTTATGCGTATAGATATAGTCACCCTCTTTCCTGAATTTTTTACTTCGCCGTTGCAAACAAGTTTGCTTGGTAAAGCGATCGCTAATCAAATCGCGGAAGTGCATCTTACTAACCCCAGAGATTTCACCACCGATAAGCATCATCGTGTTGATGATGAACCCTACGGTGGCGGTGTGGGAATGTTGATGAAGCCCGATCCAATTTTTGCGGCGGTGGAGTCATTGCCAACTTTGCCTAAGCGCGAAATTATCTATCTGACTCCGCAGGGTGAACCAATGAAGCAGGAAATGTTTAAGGAGCTTGCCAATTACGATCAGTTAGTTCTTATTTGTGGTAGCTATGAGGGAATTGATGAAAGGGTATGCGAGCATTTAGTCACTCGTGAGGTTTCCCTTGGAGATTTTGTATTGACCTGTGGTGAGATTCCTGCGCTAGCGCTAATTAATGGAGTTGTACGTTTGCGTCCAGGAACAGTAGGGAAGGAAGATTCGCTCAAGTTTGAGAGTTTTGAGGATGGATTGTTAGATTACCCGCAATACACAAGACCTCCTATATTCCGAGATTGGGAAGTTCCCGAAGTATTGCGATCGGGCAACCATAAATTGATCGCAGAATGGAGAAAGGAACAACAAATTCTTCGTACCAAGCAACGGCGACCAGATCTTCTTTAGTCTTGCGACGGGCTTTGAAGGCTATGGTTTTCGCTACTTGATAGTTTTTAGTGATAAAATCTCTACATTACCTACCTTCTAAATAGCGTATAGGTTCGATCCATGCAAATCGTTGAGGTTGAAGCAAAGGTTATAGGACGGAAGCGATCGCCAGTAGCACCGTGGCAAGTATCAATCTCGCAGGAAGGTTTGACATTACGCGATTTGATTTTGGATATTGTGGATGCGGAAGTGACTGCTTTTCGCGATCGCCAAGAGCAACAAAGATTACCTCAAATTTTGACTAAGGATGCGATCTCTTGGGGAATGGAAAAAGGCAAGATAACTTCAGGCGATCGCGAATTTGCACCTCAATCTGTCGATCTGCAAGCCGCTTTTGATGCGGCGATTCAGGCTTTTAGCGATGGCTTATATTATGTTTTCATTGACGATCGCCAGTATGAATCTTTGGACGAGAAAGTGATTCTACAGCCACAAAGCAAGGTGTTGTTTTTGCGCCTCGTGGCGATGGTAGGAGGTTAATATGCTAAAACGCGAACAGGCTTCTCAAGAACTACAAAAATTCTTTAGCACTCCCGAAATTTGGTTAGAGCGGCATCAAACGGCGATCGCAGATCTACCAGATAGTTTAAGAGAAATTGCTTGGGCTTTATTGCGAAAGGATCAAAATGGAATATATGGTCAGAATTGGGAAGAGATTTCAAAATCAGCTAATCGTTTGGGAGAAGTTAACGCTAAGGAAAGATACCAGATCTTTGAGGCACTATGCCCATTAATTGCCAAATATGTAGAAGCTGGTTGGCAATTACATCAGCGATTACCCTATCAGAGTGGCTATCAAAGGCAGCCATTTCGCTTGTCGTCTTCCATTATCCCTGCCACTTTAGTTAATTGGGTACAGAGCATTCTGGGTATAGTTCAACAATACGAACAGGATATCACTTGGTATGCAGTTTGGGTGGCTTACATTCACCAATACAGTGATATTGGCATTCTGTTCGCGGCGGCGATAGAAGTGGAAGATGAGCATTCGGAAGAAATATTAACAATATTACTAGACTCGGCAAGGGGGGGACATGCGATCGCGGCTATGGGCAATCATGTCGTGCGATCGCTATTGTTAGTCAATCGACCAGACTATTGGACATTTGTTGAGAATTTGCTGCTAGCTGCCCAACGACAGGAAGGACTACGGCAAACTATTTTGGAAGCGATCGCTCAGGCGCATCCCCAAGCTTTTCGGCGCATGGTGAGATTGATTTTAGAGCAGGATTTAATCCGCTTTAGTGCCACGATTCGAGCAGTGGATCAGTGGTTTGGCTTTGGTTGGACTGTCGAACATAAGAAAGTAGCTGAGCGATCGCTGCGTCAATTATTAGGATTTCTCGAAGATGAGAATTTAAGGCAGTCAGGTTTAGAAAGTGCCGATCCTCATGAAGTTTATCTTTGTCTATGGGCGATTGCCTTTGATAATGCTGAAACTGCCATCGCACCTGCAACGCGATTACTTCAACATTCTCAAGTTGAAATTCGCTTTGTGGCTGCTTTTTTATTGAACCAGTTACAACTAGGCTTAGCTCAAGAAGCTCTATTACCCAGTTTAGAAGATGATGATTTGCGAGTTGCTACCCAAGCTTTTCGGAGTATCCAAAACAGATTGTCAAGTACCGATCTATTTGAGCGTTTAGAAGCTTTTTTACAAAGGATTCCCGCCAATGAGAAAAAACTACAACCGATAGTTTGGGAATGGATGTTGTTGAGTTTAAACCGATCAGAGGTTATTCGCACCTTAAATAACCGTTTAGGAGATCGCTCTCCTAGAAGGATGATTCCCTATCTGTCGGAGATGGACGTTTGGCTGCGGGTTCAAGTAATCCAATTATTGATTAAAGAGCAGCCTTGGGATGATGAGATACAGGGGCTAGTTTTTGCGGCGATGAGCGATCGCTCTTCCCATTTGCGCGAACAAATTTTCAAGTTGCTCAAACCATATTCCCTCAATTCAGAATTGATTGTCAAAATGGAGGGGTTACTCACTCGTAAAGGTAGCGACCTAAGGCGGGGAGTGTTGGATTTAATCTTGAATCAAGCGGACACTGATGTTCTTATTAGTAGCGATCGCCTTTTATACAGTAAAGATGCGGGGCAACGCTTATCAGGTCTAGAATTATTAGATGAAATGATTCGGGCAAAACGTCTGAGCGATGACTGTTATCAAAAAGTGGAAGCCTATCACCAAAGACCAAAACTCACCGCCGCAGAAGTAGAGCTTTTACAAAAATTTTCTGAACCTGAAAAGCAGCAAACTGCTACCCTCGAAAATGGCTTGGGGCTATTCGATCCTAGTCAGCGAACTCCCGCGATTCCGCCCGAATTTCCCGATCGCGAAATTGTATTAGTTTCTGAAGCCGCTAAAAATATATTGCGATCGCTAGACGCTCTCATTCACGAACATCGCAATGTACCAGTTAAATTGAGAGGACAGGATGGAACCGAAAGCGAAGAGCAATTGCTAGGCAATCTACGTTGGTTGAATTTTCCTTCCCTAGATATTTCCCGTGAAGAGAATCTTGCTAATTTGCCTTTAGTTGAAGTGTGGCAAGAATGGTGGGAGGGACGATCGACCGAGCTTCGAGATGAAGATGGATATGATTTGTTTCGGGTGAATGTTTTATTTTTTCAAAAAAATTTTTATTTCAATGAACCTATTCCTGAATGGTTAAAAAGTTGCGAGCGCTTTTTAGTGATTGAGTTAGAGGAACTTAAGTATAAGGGGCTAGTAAATACTTTAGTAAACTGGTTAGTATATTTCTATCCTCCAAATGGGATTGATTTTCTGTTGGATGCCGCTCAATTTTCTCTTGCCACCATCCGTAGGGCAATTATCCAAAGTTTAGCGGCATCTCCAACTAGTGATCTTTCTTCCAAATATGATTGGCGTGATGATGGCAAACTGTCTGGATGGTTGATGCTTGCCCGCCAAAATAATTATCTCTATCCAAATAATTGGACATCTGCACAGCTAAATAGACTATGGCTGTTACTACGATGGTTTGATGAGCCTGAAGGAACAGTACCACGTCATCGGCAAAGTGAAAATGGGAGAGATGAGATTTTACCCATGCATAATCAATCCGAAGGACACATTAAGCGAGATCGTCCTTGTTTAACCTTGATTTTGCAGTTATTCAAGGCACAAATTGCTACTGAAGCAGATTTGTTAGATTGCCTGATAGGAGAACAAATAAAGGATTATGGAAAGTTTACAGAATTAAGCATACTAACTCGACGCGGCGGAACGCATACCGCAGGTAATCGCTCTAGAAATAAGTTCTCTAATTTACCCGAACCTGATTATCAATACTTATTAGAATTAGTCGATCGCTGTCGGCGGCGGATTGTTGAAATAGAATGCGATCGCGGCGATTTGCCCACACCTGCTACCGAAGCCGCCTTGAGCTTGCAGTCCGTATTAGGCATTGCCCCTGTGATTAAACTTTTGCAAAATTTAGGCAAAGAACAATTTATCCGAGGATGGAGCTACGATCGCGCTAGTAAAGCCGCCGTATTTAGTCATCTCAT
>CAIJEA010000142.1 GCA_903819605.1 uncultured cyanobacterium
GTTGATTCCTACTTTATTTTGTAAACTTGTTTCTTAAACTAAATTATAGTCCGAGACAGACTAAAAATAAATTTTAAGAGCCTTGCTTTACAAGGCTCTTAAAATTTATTTTGTTAAAAATGACTTGGTTAAAAATGACTCTACTAATTTTACATTTTCTGAACTACCAATAATTAGGGGCACACGACTATGAAGTTTAGCTGGGACAACATCAAGAATTTCTTGAGTTCCATTGGAGGCACGACCACCTGCTTGTTCGATTAGAAATGCCAATGGAGCAGCCTCATAAAGCAACCGCAATTTCCCATCTGTATGACCCACCATCCCTGGATAAAGGAACACGCCGCCCTGAAAAAGAATGCGATGAATGTCTGCAACAAGTGCTCCTGAATAACGTGCAGTATAACCTTCTTGGCGATGGATATATCTTATATATTCACGCATTGGCTCTTCCCATTGCCAGAAATTCCCTTCATTAATACTATAAATAGAACCTTTACTGGGAACGTGAATATTCTCCTGAAATAGAATAAATTCACCAATACTAGGATCGAGAGTAAAAGCGTGAACACCCTTGCCAAGAGAGTAGACAAACATCGTACTTGTCCCGTAGAGAATATAGCCTGCTCCGATTTGCTTGCGTCCAGATTGCAATAAACCTACAGCTTCTTCTGAGTTATCATTTTGTTCTTGTTGGCGAATCGAAAAGATGGAGCCGATCGCTAAATTTACATCAATATTACTAGAGCCATCAATCGGATCGTATAGCAAGGTATAGCGTCCAGTGGGGCAATTTTCAGAGATGTAATAGGGTTTTTCCATCTCTTCGGAAGCAAGCTGACAGACTAAACCACTTTGCTCGAAAGCGCGAAGGAAGACACGGTTGGCATAGCGATCCATGTTTTTGACGGCTTCGCCCTGAACATTTACTTCGCCTGTTACACCAAGAACATTTTCTAACAAACCTGCTCGGCTAAGATGGCGAGAAATCGTTTTACCTGCTAAGCCAATCCGCCCCATCAAAGCACTCAGATCGTATGCTTCCATAGAGAATGTCCCAAAATGTGAAAGGACATGCTGTGAGAGTGTCGTAAAGTCTCGTCCAAGAACGATTTCTTCGGCGGGATTGAGTCTGGTAGAATCGATCATGAGTGTAAGCACCTTAATTCTTCTCTTTTATTATGATTCTAATTTCATTGGGCTAACGTAGAAATAATTATGAATATATGTCCTAGTTGCAAAGCCGAAAATCCAGACTGTTATCAATTCTGCCAGTTTTGTGGGGCAAAAATCCCTATGGATATCTCGTTAAATATCTTGGGGGAAGAATCGATAAAACCTTCTTCTACTCCAACAAGTCCTCTAAACTTAGAGAGTATGTTAGGAGAGATAAAGATTCAGGTAGAAGACTTTACCTCTTCTCATGTAGCTAACGACAGCAAGAAATTATCAGAAGACTTAGCCCTAGAAGAATTAAATCTAGAATTAGACTCAGAAGATTTTCTGGATTTTAATCCCGCATCGACGATACTAATTACTTCCCCAATGTATTTGCAAGATATAACCTATGCAGGTAAGACAGATGTGGGGATGCAGCGCAATCGCAATGAGGATGATTTTGTAACAATTTTTCAAACTCGTAGTATCAACGGAAAAAGTCAAATCTACGATCGCAGCCGTAGGGGATTATTTGTATTGTGTGATGGTATGGGGGGACATGAAGGTGGAGAAGTAGCGAGTGCGATCGCGGTTAACTCTATTTGCGATCAGTTTCGTCCATTTTGGGTAGATACTTTACCTGGAGAAAAGAAGCTTTATGAGATTATCGAAACTGCAAATCAGGCAATTTTTGTTAAGAATGAAAGTGAACAGCGCCAATTCCTGAGGAGGATGGGAACAACCCTTGTGATGCTTGCCATCCACGATCTTGAGGTGGTAATCGCGCATGTTGGTGATAGCCGAATTTATAAAGTCACAAATAGCTTAAGTTTCCAAGCCAAAAATCTTGAAAGTTCTTCAGAGATAACCTTGCCAAAATTAGAACAAATAACGCGAGATCATGAAGTCCTCAATCAATTGCTAGATCTTGGTATCGATCTTGAATCAGCACTCGCTAGACCTGATGCCCATCAATTAACTCAAGCTTTAGGTCCAAATGCTAGCAATCGCATCGATCCTACGATTGAGTTCTTCTCTTTGACCGAGCCAACTCTATTTTTGTTGTGTTCTGATGGATTGTGTGATAACGATGTAATCGAACAGAATTGGCAGACTCATTTATTACCAATTTTAAATAAAGCAGTCGATCCGCAAACTGGTCTAGATAATCTGATTGAGTTGGGAAATAATGTCAATGGGCATGACAATCTCACTGCAATTCTAGTTTTGTGTGATATTGCAGATCGTAGTCAAAAAACGACCTATAGCAGTATCTAGTTATGTTAGGACAAAAGCAAATCCGAGAAGAGAGTTGCGTCGCAACTCTCTTCTCGGTAGATTACTTGGCTATAATTTTAATTTTGAATAATTTCTCGATCTCTGCTTTTACGGCTAACCTAAGAATAGCGATCGCCAAAACTTTAAAACGAGCATCATGACTTCAAGCGAACAAAACCACCCCACATTTTTACTCGTTGACGGACATTCTCTCGCGTTCCGCGCTTTTTATGCCTTTGGCAAACATCCTGAAGGTGGCTTGCGAACCTCGACAGGGATACCCACTAGCATTTGTTTTGGCTTTTTGAAAGCATTAATTGAGATGCTCGATCGCGAAAAACCCACTGCTGTAGCGATCGCCTTTGACCTTGCCACACCCACATTTCGCCATGAGATTGACGATACTTACAAGGCAAATCGTTCGGAAACCCCTGAAAGCTTTATTCCCGATATCCAGAACTTACAGAAAGTTTTATCAGCAATGAATCTGCCAGCGATTACTCAGGCAGGTTTTGAGGCAGATGATGTGTTGGGGACGTTATCTCAGGCGGCGAGTGCTGAGGGTTACACGGTAAAGATTTTAAGCGGCGATCGCGATTTATTTCAGCTAATTGATGCAGATAAGCGAATTTCGGTGTTGAACATCGGACAAAAAGACAAGATTGTTGAATATCACGCCGATCAGGTAAAAGAGAGATTGGGCGTACTGCCTACACAGGTTGTGGACTA
>CAIJEA010000143.1 GCA_903819605.1 uncultured cyanobacterium
GACGCGAAGCGTCGCCCTTATCTATTTTGGGTTTAATTTGCGATGAGCATTGTTAACAATCGCTAGATCTGAAACTCAAAATGTTATTTTAGAAAATCTGTCTTTATATTTAATGTTGTAATGTCTAAAAACTATAAAATTACACTTCTGCCTGGGGATGGCATTGGACCTGAAATTATGAAGGTAGCTGTAGCCGCGCTACAGGCGATCGCCCCTAAATTTAATATTACCTTTGCCTTCGAGACGGCTTTAGTTGGTGGTGCAGCGATCGACGCAACAGGACATCCTTTACCTGACGAAACTTTACAGCTTTGTCAAGGTAGCGATGCTGTCTTGCTGGCAGCAGTTGGTGGCGAGAAGTGGGATGCGCTACCATCAAATCTACGACCTGAGCAAGCATTACTGGGCTTGCGGGCTGGTATGGGTCTATTTGCTAATTTGCGTCCAGCCCAAATTTTGCCTCAATTAATTGATGCATCGACCTTAAAGCGGGAAGTTGTAGAAGGTGTCGATATTCTTGTAGTACGCGAACTTACTGGCGGTATTTATTTTGGCAAGCCTAAGGGAATTGTCGCCGATGAAAATGGTATCCGCAGGGGCTTTAATACCATGGTTTATACCGAGCCTGAAATCGATCGCATTGCGAGAGTTGGCTTTGAAGCAGCTCAAAAACGTCGTGGCTCAGTTTGCTCCGTGGATAAGTCAAATGTTTTAGAAGTGTCCCAATTATGGCGGGAACTTGTAACTAAAATTTCTACGGAATATGCAGATGTGAAGCTATCACATATGTATGTTGATAATGCTGCCATGCAAATTATTCGCAATCCCAAACAGTTTGATGTCATCCTCACCAGCAATCTATTTGGAGATATTCTTTCCGATGCCGCAGCAATGCTGACAGGAAGTATCGGTATGTTGCCATCAGCTAGTCTTGGTGAAGCTGGCAAACCAGGGGTGTTTGAACCTGTACATGGTTCTGCTCCCGATATTGCAGGTAAGGATTTAGCAAACCCCTTAGCTCAAGTTCTCAGCGCTGCGATGATGTTGCGATATGCCTTTAACGAAGGTGCTGCTGCCGATGCGATCGAGTTGGCAGTCAATAAAGTGCTTGATTCTGGAAAACGAACAGGTGACATTATGGCTGATGGTTGTGAAAGATTAGGTTGTGTAGCCATGGGAGAGGCTCTGTTAGCAGCAATCTAATTGTGGACATAAAGAAAATCGCACGAAGTGCGATTTTCTTTATGTCGTTGGCAATAGTAAACTTTGCTCGATCGCCTGTCTGACAGACTGATGAACATAACAATCACTTTCAAGGCATTCAATCAAAAGTCGATTTGCCTCGAAATATTGACTTAGTTGCTCAAGTTGATGGGATGTAAGATCCCAGATTTGTCCAATATTGCGATGGTTGATCGCTTGCTGACGCAAATTATTTGCCCAATACTGCCATTTGATATTACTATCGGCATCTTCTGGACATGTATTGATGAGTTCCGTTAAAGCCTCTGCCAAGCTATGCTCGGACATTTCTTGAGCATATTCTAGTGCGAGGCTGAGATCTAGTTCAAGATCGAGTCCGAGATCTTCACCATCTTTGGTTTCTAGGGCACGAGCAAGATCGAAGGCGAGATCGAGATTGAGATTACGATTTTGGCAAAGATCGAGATCGAGTACGAGGGTTCGTGCCAGAACATTTGCTAAGTTAAGGGGATCGCTTTGAGCGATCGCCCGACCAAGAGTTAAATAGAAAGCGCGTACCGATTGAATGCGATCGATAACCTGAGCAGATTCCGCCTTTTGTTTTACCCAATGCAATAAATTTTGTAACTGCTGATCCCCAACTAGCAGGCGATCGCATTGATCTTTGATTAACTGTAATAATTCATCAGCCGATCGCATCATGCCAACGGCAAGACGCAAAATATCCTGCCAACGGCGATCGATAACCTTACTGGCGAGTAGCCGCAATGTCTCTTCATTGCCATTGTAAACCAGCTCCCGCGTCGCCAAGTATTCCTGAAAAGTCAAATGTGAAAAAGAATAAATTCCTTTCGCTCGTTCTACAAATAATCCATGCTGTGATTCGATCGCTTTAACAATTGCCTCACTGTCAAGTTGCAAGGCATCTTCATCTATATTTGCCTTGGGCAAGTTACGAATGTAATCAGTAATATAGCGTTCCAGATCGACTTGTCTAAAAAAGTAATCTCCTTGATTAAAAGTCGTATAAGCCACTTGTGCTAATAAATCTTCCTTGCGTTGCATCGACAAATTTTTATATATCTGATGCCGTTCAATATTTCGCTTGGCATCCCATTTTTTGAGCAGTACATCTAACCCTTCACGATAAAGTTCGGAACGATTTGTGGGGAAATCTCCATATTCATCGAAGACTAGGCATAACAGAGTGAGGAGTAAGGGGTTAGTGGCTAATTCATGAATTGGACGATTGTCTTCCACTTTCCGCAAAAAAAGTTCGATATGTCTAGAATTCCCAACAAACCAACGCTGAGCAAAATGGGAGATCTGCAATGGCTGAAAGTTAGCCACCTCAACTTCAGTAAATTTCTCGAAAATATATTCCTGCGCTCCCAATCGACTGGTAATCACAAAGCGATTGTTATAGTACTGTTCTGAAAAACTCCGCAGATCTTCGAGGACTCGATGCAAATCATCTTCGCGGACTTCATCAAGACCATCTAAAAATAAAATTGCCCGCCCATGCTGCAAAAGTTGCTTGATAGTTAACTCATCGCCAATGCTATAGGTGCGAAAATCTTGAGTAATGTAATCTAATATTCTTGGTTGTGATTCTGAACCAGCATACTGACGTAAAGTGACAAAAATTGGCACTAAATCATCAAAAATGTCACCTTGTGAGCATTTTAGGGCTGTATATTTTAATAGTGTTGTTTTTCCTGCCCCCGGTTTTCCGAGCAGCATCAGCTTACGATAGCGAGTCAGAGCGTCCATGCTAGAAACTCTACCTTCTTCGATTTCTGATGTACCGAGGCGATCTCGACCCTGATAGGTAGCAAGTAGCTCTGCCATACCGAGGCGACGGCGGCTCGTAATTTTTTCTAATACATCGGTTCCCGTGTAAATTTCTTCTAGGGAAATTGGGTGCGACATATCTAAAACTCGCATGGTGGCGCAGCGTTCTTGAATGATTTGATGGCTGCGATAACGTATTTGTTGAACTAATTCTTCAATATCAATATCTAAAGCCGCAACTCCTAAATTAGACGTAGATTGGTTTGACGCAAACAAATTTGGAGTGTTAGATGAATTAGGAATCGAAGTTGTCTCGGCATCTAAATAATTTTGCAAAATATGCAGTAGCCGATTGTTTTTGCCCGGTCCCTTGCCGCTAATGTCGAACTTACGGTAAATTTCCCCCATCCGTTTGCGATAGGCTTCTTCAGAAATCCCTAAAAAGCTAGCAACTTCGCGATCTTCGCGATTTTCCCCAAAGCGTAATAGAAATACACTTTCCTGATCGGCGGAAAGCTGATGGATCTGTGCCATTCGCGTCAGAAATTTTTGGGGAAGCATAAGTTGTAGATGTTTAAGCAAGCCTATAGATTTAAATTACCATAAGGAAAGTAGCGCAAAGTGCCACTTTCCTTATGGTAATCGCCGATCGCACCATGAATCAATATCTGATAGCAAGCGATCGCCAATCTCCCAAGGCAATAAATGCGCGGTATTGGGGTAGCAGATGAATTCGCAATTTGGTAATAATTTTGCTGTTTCGGCAGTTGATTCGGCTGTAATATGCCGATCTTGATCGGCTGCGATCGCTAAACAGGGAATTTGAATTTTGCCTAAATCCTGAGTCCGATCGTATCCTTGTCTAAGTGCTTGTATTAAAGCCATTTGGGCATATCGTGAAGTTTGGAGATAAGCCTTTGCACCAGTAGTAGAAATACGATCGTACGCCTCTTTAGTATGTTGTTGAATTAAATATTTGATCGGCGATCGCTTACCAAACCAATCAATATGCCAATGTTGCTCAGGCAAAAACTTAGACAATAGCCAATGCAAAATCACAGCGATCGCCAAATTGACATATTCCCACCAAGCAACTGGCGGTAAGCTACTGCGAGGTTTGGCAGCCGTCGCAATTAAGACTAAGCCTACAATTTTTGGGGTTGGAGCTGTCTTAAACATAGATTGTTGTAACTCGATCGCTCGAAGCGCCAATTCAATCGCTAAAATGCCGCCAAGAGACCATCCCAAAATTAAATATTCTGTATCTTTGGAGTCTTGCTGATCGGCATTGGAATCGCTTACTAATAGTTCCCAGAGATCCTGTATGTGATCTAACATTGTAAAAGTTGAAATTGCCTTACAATTTCCATAGCCACGCAAATCGGGGGCGATCGCATCTATGCCTCGATTCTGAAAGTGTTTAGCAAACATCTGCATTGCTTTGCTATTTCCGGGATGTCCGTGCAAGCAGAGAACTTTGAACCTGCGATCGCTATTCATCGAAATATATTGAGATAAACAAGTCTTACTTACATTAACTTCGCAATGACGCAGATTTCACAAGAGAATGATGCTTCCAATCTCCCAAAAGATAAAGGCGGCAGTAACCAAATAAGTATTGTCCCCATTGGCGAAGTTATACCTAACTTGACTTACTCTAGCCTTATGGTAATGCTACGGTTGCTAGAAAATCACACTGGTATTGCCAAAATTGAAACATCCCGATTAAGTTGGAAAGTTTTTATTCACGACGGGAGTATTGCTTTCATTGAAGATAAATACGAGTTTTTACCAACTTTAACCCGCAAACTAAAAATTCAAAAAGTTCAAACTCAACCCGATCTGCTTCAAAAAATCGCCAAAAAGGCGACTAGCAGTATTGAGATCTGTCGCCTACTAAGTGAAATTTATGCTCAAGACCGCGAGAATTGCCTAACAGTTTTCAAAGAGATCTTATTTGAAAATCTTTTAGCGATTTCCTTAGAGAAAAAGTTTTCCCTTGTATGGAATCCTTTTCCGTCGGGAACACAATTCATACTGCCGATCTGGCAAATACCCGATCTTGAAAATGCGATCGGCAAAGTTGTCCAACAATGGCGTAACTTTAGCTATGTTCGGCATCCATACCAGACCGTACAACTATTAGATAACGAATGTGGAATTGCCCAAGTTCCACTTTTTACGCAAGTTACAAATGGCAAATATCGGATCAGTGAAATTGCCGATCGTTTTCAACAACATATTACTCGTACAGCCCTTAAACTCGATAAACTTGCCGAAAATCGCACCGTTGCAATTTTGCCCTTACCCCTACAATCTTCAAATATTCATGATTCTCTAGCGATTGATGACAATACCGACACTGGACTCCTACCTAAAGTAATGATTGTTGATGACTCGCCTGTCTTGCTTAAGCAATTTGGGGATCTACTGACTAAATGGGGCTATCAAATAATTTTGGTTAACGACTCGGCTCACGCCACCAAACAAATATTGCTCGAAAAGCCCAATATTGTGTTTATGGACATTAATATGCCAGATTTAAACGGATTTGAGCTGATTAAACAAATTCGCCGACAACCATCACTAGCAAACATACCGCTAGTATTGGTAACATCTGAAAATAGTATTGCTAATAACTTCCGCGCAAAGTGGGCAAATTGTCGTTTCCTAAGCAAACCACGTACATCAAATGATATACAACAATTTCGAGAGCAAGTTCGCATAATTCTGCAAGAATTCGCCCCTATTTGATTAAACTAAGGAGATTTTGCAGTTATAACTACCTCATGTACTGAAAAACAAAAATTAGTTCTGATTACATAGCAGTAGCCAGTTATGTTAGGGCAGTATCAAAGCCTAAAAGTATAGTTGCGGTGCGAAACGCCACAGATCTCTTCTAGGTTGTATGTCTAAACTTACTTGGCTATATAGCAATCCTAAATGAGTCATGAGAAACAGAATCTTATA
>CAIJEA010000144.1 GCA_903819605.1 uncultured cyanobacterium
CCCCCCCCCCCCCCCCAACTCTCTTCTGGGTTTTGTTTTTACTAGCTACTGCTATAAGAATCAAAAACAGAACCGATCAAACTTTTAACTACCCAAACATCAAGCTCGTCAGTTTTGATAGCTTCTGCTATTTGATATGCGCGATCCAAGTCAGGCGCGATCGCGAAAACAGTTGAACCAGAACCCGACATCATCGCTCCGATACATTCTTGGTCTAATAATCTATTTTTTAGATCCGCGATCGCAGGATAAGCAGGTAATACTACTCTCTCCAAATCGTTGTAAAGTAAGCGTCCAAGTTTATTGATTGCAGAATCTCCCCCAGAGGCGATCGCATTTACTATTTGACTTGATAGATTTTGATCTTTGACCGTGCTAGTTGCTAGCAAACCTTGCGCTCTAAAAGTTTGATATGCCCATGCTGTTGCGATCGCAATATTACGCGGCTTGCAAACTACCAATACTAAATCAGTGAGATCGGGCAAGGGCGAAAGAATTTCACCACGTCCTGTCGCCAGAGATGTACCACCAGAAACACAAAAAGGAATATCTGAACCCAACTGAGCCGCAAAATCACATAGTTGTGCCTGTGTAAGTCCTAGATCCCAAAGACGGTCGATCCCAACTAAAACCGCCGCCGCATTTGCTGACCCTCCAGCTAAACCAGCCCCCATTGGAATTTGTTTGTCGATCGCAATTTCTATGCCCCCAATATTTGGATATACACTTTGCATCAAGGCTGCTGCCTTGTAGGCAAGATTAGTACGGTCACAAGGCACTTCAGGATTAGTGCAAAGCACTTGGATCTCATCCGTACCAATTTTACGAATATCTACGCGATCGCAAAGATCGATACTCTGCAAAACCATCACTAAATCGTGATAACCATCAGAACGATTGCCCGTAATCTCTAGATAGAGATTAATTTTTGCAGCAGCCTTGAGAGAAATACGCGAGATCATTGTGAGAAAGTTCGCTTATATATATGTTGGAGATTTTTTTGGTCAGTATCAGTACCAATACGTCGAAGCGATCTCATTTGATTTTCAACCATTAGTTTGGCATCTGCGCGTGAGACGGGATCAAACTGGATACCTTCAGGAGTATTAGTAATCAGGAAGAATAACCTTTGAGCATAGAGCGTGGTAAACAAACTACGAAACTCATCTACTTTGCATAAGCGAGACAGCAAGCCAAAGGTAGGATGATTTAGATAATGTTCGGACATTTGGCAGACTGTGAAATTTAATAAATAGAAGGAAAAGAATTTTTCTGTATCGCTAACAACATGAGGTTAACGAAAGCCCCATTTTCTAGCATTTAAGAGAGAGCGTAAAAACTCCTAGAAATTAGACAATACAACCTATTCGACAATATTGCGACTACTATTTTGATATGTTTAGTGTGATTAATTAGAAAATGTTATCAAACCTTAACGACTTTTTCCCTGAAATTCGAGCAAAATTATGAGCCAAGTTTTTAACTTTCGTATTCTTGTAAGGATTTTTTTAGCTACGATGGCGATCGCCTTTATTTTTACAGCACCTAATCAGGCGATCGCCGCTACACGTCGTCCCGTAATCCCCGCCAATGGTCAGCCAATACTTGGCGGTAATATGCATGGATCAGACTGGATAGCTGCTTCAAGAGAATCAAAGCAAGCCTATTGCGAAGAAGCCTTTGCTGCTTTTCGGGGATCTGCGGCTCAAAGCTACATCATCAGTCATAACATCCAAAGCCTTAGTCCAGAAGGACTATGCGATCGCATGGATCAGTATTATAGCCTTGAAGAATATATAGACGATCGCCTTGGTTCGGCAGCAGCGATCGCTCCTATTTTGTTTGCAGATACGCCTCTTGGCACTAAGTACTAACGCTATAGCTATAACCCAGAGGATAGTTGCGGCACTAAGCGCCGCAACTATCCTCTGGGTTTTGTTTAGGTCTGGGGAACAATGAACTTACGCCAATTGTCAAGCTACTTGGTAATAGGTAAGTCCATGCACATCCGTATAATTACTCATTAGATATGTTTATGGGTATACAAAAATACACATGACATACGTTAGAATCTGATGCATAAATATTTTTGTGGTGTGATCACAACGTTTTAAACACGTTTTTAAGGAAGTATGAGCAAACAAACTGAAGCCCCATCAAAAGAGATTTCTACATTGAGCGTAAACGCTAAAAAGTTATATTCCGAAGAAGTGCAAGCCGAACTTGCGGAATTACAATCAGATATCGATGTTCTTTTTCAGCAACTACAGAGCTTGAGCCGCCAACGCCTGACCACAGTAGGGAGTGCTCAGTAGTGGTTGCCATACAAAACTCCTCACACACTCTTACCCCTGAGACAACCCTCCGCGACATTATTAAAACTATCCCTTCTGAATACTTTGAGAAGAAACCTCTCAGAGCTTGGTTGGGTGTGTTGTTCTCCGTAACAGCCGCCGCGCTTGGTTATGCCAGCATTGCATTCTCTCCATGGTACTTGTTACCTTTCGCTTGGCTTTTCACAGGGACTGCCCTGACAGGCTGGTTCGTAATTGGTCATGACTGCGGACATCGTTCTTTCTCCAATAAAAGTTGGGTGAACGATCTCGTCGGACATATTGCTTTCTTACCGTTACTTTTTCCTTTTCACGGTTGGCGCTTCAAGCATGATTATCATCATCAACATACCAATAAGATGGGTGAAGACAATGCTTGGTATCCTTTCACAGTCGAAGAATACGAAAAAGGTAAAGGTCTAATCTCAAATGTTTATCGACTTATTCGCACACGTTTCTGGTGGTTGGGTTCGATCTTGCATTGGGCAAACTTGCACTTTGACGCTAGTCTTTATCCTGAGCGTCAGCAAGCACCAGTTAAATTTTCCTATCGATTGGTAATTGCTTTTGCGGCGATCGCAATTCCTACTTTGATTTACACCACAGGTTTCTTAGGATTTATAAACTTCTTTTTGATGCCTTGGTTGGTTTATCACTTCTGGATGAGCACCTTTACGATAGTTCACCACACGATGCCTGATATCCAGTTTAAGAACTCTGATAAATGGCACGCAGCAACCGATCAGTTAACTGGAACTGTGCATTGTGACTATCCAGTTTGGGTAGAATGGCTATGCCATGATATCAATGTTCATGTTCCTCACCATGTCTCAACTGGTATTCCCTCTTATAATTTGCGTCTCGCGCACAAGTCTCTTGATGAGAATTGGGGAAAATATCTCTATAAGACCAAGTTCTCTTGGGAATTGATGAAGGATATCGGCGATCGCTGTCATATCTACGATGCTGAAAAGTGCTACAAGACTTTTACCGAAGTCGATTCATCTAAAGCTATTTAATTAATTATTTTGTAAAAAAAGAGGATGTGCATAGCGCATCCTCTTTTTTATTGAGCCATTTTATTGCAAAATATATATTAGGTGGGAATTATTGGGGAATTTTAAAAGAAAATGATTATTAAAGAACTAGAAAACATAGAACCAACCGATAAATTTGGGAAAGCAGGATTTTTTGCCGAATCTCAGTTAGCTTTTTATTTGCGTAGAGCATTCAAAGACGATTCGCAAATATTCGTTTTCAATAATTTGCGACTAGAAAGAGCAGGGGATGCTTGTCAGATCGATCATTTAGTATTGCATCGCTATGGAATGATCGTTATCGAAAGTAAGAGTGTAACTACTCGTGTAGAAGTTAATGAGCGGGGTGAGTGGAAGCGTGAATTTAACAGTTCTTGGCAAGGAATGCCATCACCAATTTTGCAAGCTCAACGACAAGGAATATTTCTCAAAAATTATTTGGAAGCAAATGTTGAGACTTTGCTGAATAAGATACTTTTCGGTAGACAAGCACACTTTACTAAGATGCCTATAGATGTTTTGATAGCGATTTCTGATTCTGGGATTATTGAACGCCCGAAAAATGACAAGCTAAATATGGTTTGCAAAGCCGATCAAATTGTTGATAAGGTCAGAGAAATTGTGTCTGAATATCGCAAGATTGATAGTTTACTAAGTCTCAGTCTGAAAACTGCATATCTATTTGATATGGATGAAGTACCCAGAATTAGTAATTTTCTCTTGAGTCATCACAAACCCGCAAAAGTAAAAGCTTCGGGCAATGATGCTATGCCAACAATTTCTCCTTCTGTCAGTTCGCCAATTAAAAATCCTGTAATCTCTAAACCGATCGCTACATTACCAACACAAAAAAAGATTATTGCTGTTGATCCAACGCCATCCATCAGATCTGACATTAGTCATAAACCAGTTGAGAAGCCATCCGTAAAGTCTACAACCACAACTTCACAATATACTTGCTCCCATTGCCAGAGCAAAAATATAGTGATCGTGTATGCTCATAGCTACTATTTCAAATGTAACGATTGCGGTAAAAATACAGCACTCAAAAATATTTGTCCAACCTGTGGCGATCGCGAAAAGACTCGTAAAAGTGCTTTACAGTTTTTTGCTGAATGTGGAAAATGTAACACTTCGAGATTATTTCATACTAATTCTTCTAATCTCTAAAAAAGAGAAGGAAGTAGTTGGCGCGTTGTTTTGTTGCCCACATCTAGCAAAACACTAGAATTGAGAGGTGGCTTAGCTCGCAATTGCCAATTTCTTGGCGCATGGAGATTGCCCAATTCAATATAGCAGGAGTCTTGTTCTTTGCTAAGCCCACATGAGTTCTCGTCCAATTGTGAACTAATCGTTGCACCGTGACTGCTCGTTGCAATCCTTCGGTATTCTTAGCATACAGGTTTTACCTGCGGCGATAAGCGCTACACCTTCTTCTCAAAGCACTGTTATTTGCTTCATTATGATTTGCCTGAACGTCACTCTTGTCGCTAAGGGTTCTGCAATTTAATAAGGAACCAAATTATTGATGGTGCGGCTTTGTCGCGCCATCAATAATCGGTTCCTTATTTTGCGGCTAAGCCCTAATCGTGGTATAGGGATGCTCTGGTTTTACCCATGCCACCCGACGGTTTCCTTGTGAACCCTTGATTTTGATGGCAACTTCCAAGCCATGTCTTCATGTTAAGAGAAAGGTTTTACGTTTATGATTTTTTTGCAGACTCCAACAGAATTAAATCTTAAAGGTAATAATTATCCTCAGTTTTTCAATAGTTTTGCCGATAGTTTTCTAGATGATTTTGAGGAGTTTTCTGAGAAATCAATCTCTCTAAATGCAAATAATTTAATCTCGCATGATGACAGCAAACTAATTATGTAAAATAGGATATCTTGCAAAAATTCTTCGTATTCACAATCAATTATCTTTCCAATACTTGTCAATATTTTAGGAAAAATATTTTTTTGCTGCTGTACATTTTTTGATAAAAATTATCATGGTTACCTGAAAAAAAGTAAAATATCTTTATTGTCAGAAAATTTACAGAACCAAATTATACTTCTGTTTGATGTTATAGAAAATTGGGCAAGGGGAGATTTACGAGAAAGAATAGCAATATTTTATAATGATGATTTAGTAGTTGCCAGTAACGATCTAATCGATCATTTCAATATATTTGTCAAAACTTTAAATCAATTTATTGATAATCTTAATAAAGAATTGAAAAAATTACCTTTAACTTCTTCTCTTAGGGAAATGTATCGAATTGACTGAAATTAGCCTGAATAAGTGTTTTTTCAAGTGATTTGATTAAATGTAATTTGAGAAGTTTTTTATATACTGCTTGTTTTGCAGATATTCAGACATATTCTCTTGGGCTTCAATATATTATTGCCTCAAGGATTGAGAACTTAAGATTTATAGCTATCTCGTACTCGATCGAGGCATAGCACTTTGTAATTGCTGAATCTCAATTTAAATTGTCATTCTTACGCTCAAAACTGCTAAATTTAATTAATAATTAAGGTAAGGCTGTAGTTAAAATTACCTTTCTCTACTGTTTTTTAGATCTTTGTTAAGTTAAGCCCCCCGTAAATCATATGCCTAAAAAGTCCACAGTTATTTCCCCCTCGATCCTGTCTGCTGACTTTAGCCGTTTGGGTGACGACATTCGTGCAGTTGATGCGGCGGGTGCAGATTGGATTCACGTTGATGTGATGGATGGTCACTTTGTCCCCAATATCACCATTGGACCATTAATCGTTTCTGCGATTCGTCCTGTCACTACTAAAATTTTAGACGTGCATTTGATGATTACTGAGCCAGAAAGATATGTACCTGACTTTGCTAAGGCTGGTGCAGATATCATTACTGTTCATGCAGAGCATACTGCCTGTCCTCATTTGCACCGCAATCTTTCGCAAATCAAAGAACTCGGCAAAATGGCAGGTGTTTCCCTTAATCCTTCCACACCTTTGAGCTTTATCGAATATGTTCTCGATCTTTGCGACTTGGTATTGATCATGAGCGTTAATCCCGGATTTGGTGGTCAGAGCTTCATTCCTAACGTGATTCCTAAAATTGCGAAGTTGCGTCAAATGTGTGACGATCGCGGGCTCGATCCTTGGATTGAGGTTGATGGCGGTCTAAAGGCAAATAACACTTGGCAAGTTTTGGAAGCTGGTGCTAATGCGATCGTGGCTGGTTCCGCAGTATTTAATGCTCCTGACTATGCTAAGGCGATCGAAGGTATTCGCAACAGCAAGCGTCCTGAGTTAGTTACTGCTTAATTACTAAAAAAGGAGAGGTGACACAAAGTGTCACCTCTCCTTTTTTAGAGAACAAAAAGCCTCGCATTGCGAGGCTTTTTTTATTGGCGATAGTTGATACAGGCTATGAAAGTAACTACAGTAACTACATCTAGAATCTGCTAAATTTTTCCTGTTATTGCTTAGCTATGAAAAAACAGCCCCGAACTCAGATTGTGAAATTAGTGGCGATCGGAAATTCTAAGGGTGTGCGGCTTCCAAAATCGATATTGCAAAAGTATGGTTTTTCAGGCACGTTGCTGTTAGAAGAAACAGAAGAAGGAGTTTTGTTGCGTCAGATGCAGGATGAAAAGCTGTCTTGGGCTGACACATTTAGAGCCATGGCTCAAGAGTCTGAGGATTGGCAAGATTTTGAGAATACGATTGTCGATGGGCTAGAGATGGATGACTTTAAATCCTAAAAGATATGAAATCTATTTTGCCGATCTTAATCCGACTGTTGGCAGTGAAATCAGTAAGATTCGCCCTGTGGTTGTGATTAGTCAGGATGAAATGAATTTTGTTTTAGATACTGTGGTTATTTGTCCGCTAACTTCTAAACTTCATCCCAAGTGGCGCAGCCGCCTACAGATCATTTGTGCGGGAAGTGATGCGGAAATTGCTGTCGATCGGATTCGCACGATTAGTAAAAGCCACCTAAAGAAAAAGATTGATGTTTTATCTGAGGATCTGGCTGCTCAATTAAGAAGGTTAATTACGGAAATGTATGGGGAATGAGCAATAACCGTTTAGTCTTTGACTTATTTAATGCTCTCCATTTCGGCAAAATGAGAAGAAAAATTAAGCGATCGCGCCAACAGCAAAAATCTTAAAAGAGAAGAAGCCTCGCTTTGCGAGGCTTCTTCTCTTTTAAGATTGACGAATTTGGAAATGTTGTTGTGGAACGGGAAAGCCTGATTCACTAAAGCTTTCACGAATTACTCGATTGGTGTCAAAGTAGACTTGCCAGTAGTGGGCATCATTGCAGAAAGGACGTACTGCGAGTTCAGGACCCATCGGTGTGAAATGGATGATTTCAATTACAGGCGCTGGAGTACTATTTACATTAGGAATATTAGCGATTCGTTCTCGAAGCACACGTACAGCTTCATTAGGATTAACTGAATGATCTAATTGCACCTGAATATCAACGCGACGATAGTCATTGGCAGAGAAGTTTTGAATATTTTCAGAAAAAAGCTTGTTGTTACCAATGATCGTGCGAACATTGTCGGGGGTGTTAATTGTAGTTACAAATAGACCTATTTCAACGACAGTACCTTTAATACCTGCGGCTGAAATAAAATCGCCAACCTGAAAAGGACGCAAAATAATCAGAAATGCACCTGCGGCAAAGTTGGCTAATAAGCCGCTCCAAGCTGCCCCGATCGCTACACCAGCCGCTGCTAAAAGCGCCGCAAAGGAGGTAGTTTCGACACCAAAGTAGCCAAGAATAGCTACTACTAAAATGATATTTAATAGTACAGAGAGGCTAGAAATCAGATAGCTGATCAGAGTGGGATCGATACGCTGATTTTTGAGGGCGCGTGAGGTTAAATTTGTGGAAATATCGATGAGTTTGCGCCCAATAAACCACAGAATTATAGCGGCAACAACTTTGAAAGCAGCACCAGTAAGTAGATTTAAGTTAGTTGAAAGAACGTTCTGAATTGTAGCTGTATCCATTACGGTAAAAAGTTCACTCCTTAGAAATTAGTGACATGAAGGTTGAGAATTAGTATTTTAACGATACTGTGGTTGTAATTATAGATTCCGATCTATGTTTCCGTAATTCTATTTAAGGTATGAGTGCTATATGATTGTCGTGATCTAGTAGGTTTTATAGCAGCTCCCACTAATTACTCACTTTATAACGCCTATTCTTTTAGTGAGAAGGGAGTAACTAGCTATATGTCTGAAAGTAGAGATAAATTTATGAATCGTTATCCTAAGCGCGATCGCCAACTCGAAACCCCAGATCAGATCTCTCGCGACTCAACAAAAGAGCGGATTGAGATGTTTTTTTGCTTGATGCCTATATTTGGTTTAATCCCCTCCGCGATCGCCTTAATACGGCAGAGAAGCAGTCGCAATGTACGCGATGTGAGCCAAGTTGCCATTACGCTGATGATCGCTTGGGCGATCGCCTATGGCGCAATGGGCGGCTTACCAACCGAGGGCGAAACATTACAAGTTACCACAGAACTTATCAAAGCTTCATTTAGTTCGGGCTATTTCGCAATTTGCATGTATTTGATGTATCGCTTATATCGTCATCAAGCGATCGCCTTACCTTGGTTAAAAGATATTTCCGCTAATAAAGCAACGCGATCGGCAAAACGCGATCAAAAGCGTGATAATTAGAGCCTGTTTATTTAGAGTTTTAATTGACGATGGTTCGCGTCGCTAATTATAACTAACCTTAGTTTGAGGAGAATTATTTTATGGCTTTGCAAAATGGTAGACGTGCTGCTGGCGGTTTCGCTAGAGACTTTCAAGCATTTATTTTGAAAGGTAATGTAATCGATTTAGCTGTTGCTGTAATTATTGGTGGTGCTTTTGGCAAAATTGTCACATCGTTGATTGAGGACATTATTACTCCTTTATTGCTAAATCCCGCACTCAAAGCAGCCAATGTTGAAGACTTGGCAAAACTCCAAATCAATGGAGTTAAATATGGTGTGTTTTTAGCATCTGTGATTAACTTCTTAGTTATCGCGTTTGTGATTTTTCTGATCATCCGCTCTTTTGAAGCGTCGAAACGTAAAGAACAACGGGAAGACGCTGTCCCTGAAGTCAAACCAGATCCTCAAGAGCGTTTAACTTTGGCAGTCGAACGATTAGCTGAAGTGATGGAATCCAAATAAAATGAGGGTGTGTGCGTTGCTCACACCTTCATTCTGTCAATTGAGAAACAGAGAAACATATTTCTAGACTGCTTGCATATGCCATTTAGACAATTCAGAAAAAAGATTCATCAATCCCTACTTATACCTTTTGTAATTTTAGGAATTGCTATTGGTCTTCATGCTTGTGTTAGTCCCAATAATGACAAAAAAGCAGAAGAAGCTAAGTCTCCTGTTCCTATATTCTTATTTATCCAAGCTTCTCCCGATGGCAAAACGATCGAGGGAATTGTACCTTCCGATCTAGTGGAGCAATTCGGCAGTTTGGATCGCGTGATTCAATCGATCCCTGTAGGCAGTAAGTTTTCATTGATGCAGTTTGGCAAACTTTTGGGAACGTTCCAAGTTAGTGCCGTGCGAGGTTCCGATGCCTTTGGCGCGATCGCGAGTTTTAAAGTGCAGGCATCTACTGAAAGCGACAAAAGTCAACCGATGAAAGGCATCGATCCTAACGTGTTGCGTCAACCAAATTTAACAATTGTGGCAAGCGATCGCATTAGCAATACTCAAAATAGCGATCGCACGTACTTTTTTAACTGCCCCAATAAAATTCAACCTGTCGTACTGGAAAAATCACGCAATTTATTTCTCAAATTGGGTGCAAATCAAGCCGCAGTTTCTCAAGTGGCGATCGCCTCGCTAGTATGTGCAGATATTGATGGCGACAAGCAACCTGAAATCATTGTTGGATTGAGACTTGATAATCCGATTCGTCCTGTGGGATTTGATCCGCAAGTTTGGAAAGATTTTTTGTCGCGTCCTGCCCTAGAGCGCCAAGAATATAGCATGTTAGTAATGCTACGCAAATCCCCAAACGGCGATTGGAATGCAGAACCGATTTTGACCCATACGCGGGCGCTTTCCTATATCAATGACAGTGTTAGTAGTTACGCACTCTATGGCATTCAAGAAATAAATGGAGATCGCTATCCTGAAATTGTGGTGCAAGAAATTGGTTTAAACTCCCTAGATGTAAGGGTGCTTACGCCTAATGTAGATGCACAAGGCAAATGGCAATGGCGCAGTTATTATCAAAGCCAAAAATCATTAAATATTGTCCAGTAAAAAAATAGTACTTCGTGCTGCTTTTTTGCGTTAGTTAAGCGCATCGCGCTATACAGTAAAAAGAAAATCGTTTTGCTATGCCTTTAGAAAATTCCATCGCGTATCCAGTTCTCTACAAGCAGGTACAGATTCTTGGCGCAGATTCATCTTCGACTATTTCGGAAACCTTTGCTGATGTGTTCATAGATCGCGATCGCCAAATTCATATTGACTTCGATCGCAGTCAAATTCCTCAGCAGACAAGTATTTATGAGCAATCAGGCATCGTTTTAGGTGTAGGAGCGATCGATCTTTATAGTACTAGTGGCGAGCCTGGACATGAGTCTAGAGAAACTATTCCTGAGCTTGTTCGCGCCGCTCAAAATGGTGGTTTTGCCACTGTCGGGATCTTGCCCAATACCCAACCTGCGATCGATGATGTTGCAGCCTTAGAGTTCTGGCGTAATGTGCGTCGTAATCATGGTGATATTCTTCTACCTTGGGGCGCGATTACCAAAGGAATAGAAGGTAAACAGCTCACAGATATGTCCGAGCTAGCAGAATCGGTGATTGGCTTTACCGATAGCAAAGCAATATCTAATCTTCTGTTAGTCCGTCGAGCGATGGAATATATAAAACCGCTAGGCAAGCCGATCGCCCTATTTCCACAAAATCCTGACCTTGCTGGTAGTGGCGTAATTCGGGAGGGAAAATGGTCTTTGCAATATGGGATGACAGGCTATCCCTCTGCTGCCGAAACTTCGGCACTAGCCGCTTTAATTGAGTTGGTTCGCCTTACCAAAGCACCCACACATTTCATGCGAATTTCTACAGCGCAGAGTGTAGAACTAATTGCTCAAGCCAAAAACGATGGATTGCCCATAACTGCGAGTACGACTTGGTTGCATCTTTGTCATTGCGATCGCGATTTAGATACCTACGATCCTAACTTGCGCCTCATGCCGCCTTTGGGTAGCGAAGCCGATCGCCTTGCGCTAATTGCAGGTATTCGTTCTGGAGCAATCGATGCGATCGCGATTGACCATACGCCCTGCGCCTATGAGGAAAAAGTGGTTCCCTTTGAGGTTGCTCCCGTCGGTGCGATCGGCTTAGAGTTTGCGCTGCCTGTGCTCTGGCAAAGCTTAGTTACAACAAAATTATTAACTGCAACCGAACTTTGGCAAGCATTAAGTATTAATCCTGCTAAATGTTTAGGCATCGCCACCCCAAAACTATCGACACTTTTCGATCCTAGCTTGGAATGGTTAGCCAATGACAAGGAGATCGCCTCTCAAGCTCGAAATAGTAATTACATGGGGCGATCTCTAATCGGTAAGGTTGTATAGCTCTGGGGTGCTCTGCGCCCTAGAGCTATAATTTAGGTGTTATTTGCCTAAAAATGCGATGGTAAACCAAAATCCAGAACAAATCGCCAGAGATAAAATCGATGGAATGCTGATTGCGGCGGGATGGGTGGTGCAATCCAAAAGCAAGATTAATCTGGCGGCTAGTAGAGGTGTGGCGGTTCGGGAATATCAGACCGATGCGGGGATTGCTGACTATGTTTTGTTTGTCGATAAGAAACCTGTGGGCATTATCGAAGCCAAGCGGGAAGAGGAGGGGGAGAAACTGAGCGCCCATGAGGAGCAGTCGAAATATTACGCCGTTAGCAAGCTGAAATATCTTAAAAACGATCCTTTGCCCTTTGTTTATGAAAGTACAGGGGCATTAACCCGATTTACGGACTATCGCGATCCAAAGCCAAGAGCTAGAGCCGTCTTTCATTTCCACCGTCCTGAAACCTTAGGCACATGGATGGGGGAAGCGGAAACTTTACGGGCTAGGCTGAATAATATTCCTGAGTTAAAAGCGGATGGTTTGAGACCAGCACAGATTAAGGCGATCGCTAATTTGGAGGCATCATTTAAAGCCAATCGTCCCAAGGCGCTGATTCAAATGGCGACGGGGGCAGGCAAGACTTTTACGGCTTGTACCTTTGTGTATCGGTTGTTGAAATTTGCCAGAGCCAAGCGAATTTTATTTTTAGTGGATACCAAGAATTTAGGAGAACAGGCGGAACAGGAGTTTCTCAAGTATCAGCCGACGGATGATAATCGCAAATTTACGGAGCTTTATAATGTGCAACGGCTGAGTTCTAGCTATATTGCTTCCGATAGTCAGGTGTGCATTTCCACGATTCAGCGACTCTATTCGATTTTGCAGGGTAAGGAATTAGACGAATCGGCGGAGCAGGAAAACCCCAATGAGTCGGCTTGGAGTTGGCAGAAGAAGGAATCTTTGCCCGTGAGCTATTCCTTAAAAAATGCGATCGAGCAGTTTGATTTCATCATCATTGATGAGTGCCATCGCTCGATTTATAACATTTGGAAGCAGGTTTTGGAATATTATGATGCGTTTTTGATTGGGCTGACAGCTACGCCCGATAAGCGCACCTTTGGCTTTTTTAATCAGAATGTGGTCAGCGAGTATACCTATGAAGAGTCGATCGCCGATGGTGTAAATGTACCGTATAACGTCTATGCGATTGAGACGGAAATCACGAAGAATGGCGCGAAACTGAAGGCGAAGGAATATATCGACAAGCGCGAAAAGCTGTCTCGTAAAAAGCGCTGGGAACAGTTAGATGAGGATGTTGAATATAAGGCGAATAAGTTAGATCGCGATGTGGTGAATCCTAATCAAATTC
>CAIJEA010000145.1 GCA_903819605.1 uncultured cyanobacterium
CGCATTAAGATTTCTGGCGCTCAATGGAATCAAAAAAATGTCTCTCAAGTTTTGAATCATCTCTGTGCTTATCTCAATGATATGCTTGATTCTTATGAGTATTTATACTCGGTGCCAAACTGAGATGCTCCCCATTAGTAGTTACTGCTGAACCAGTTCCACTCAAAACCGACATCAATGGCGTAGTGCGCGTTGGCAAAACCCGTGTCACCCTAGATACAGTCATCAAAACCTTTCAGAATGGCGCAACGGCTGAAGAAATTGTTTATCGTTACCCATCTCTGAAACTAGCCGATGTCTACACCACCATTAGCTTTTACCTCAATCATCAACAAGAAGTCGAAACATATTTGCAGCAAAGGCAAAATCAAGCACAAACAATCCGTAAAATGAACGAGGCAAAATTTGATCCTCAAGGATTGCGCGACAGATTAATTGCACGTCAGGTAGAGCAAGCTTCATGAAGTTCCTCGCTGATGAAAACTTCGATAACACAATTATCAGAGGGTTGTTACGCCGTAAGCCAGATGTTGATGTAGTTCGTGTTCGAGATGTGGGTTTAGCAGGAGCGGATGATCCGACAGTACTAGAGTGGGCAGCCCAAGAAAATCGTGTACTTTTAACTCATGATGTTGCTACCGTAACCCGTTATGCCTATGAGCGGATTGCCGCAGGTCAAGCCATGACAGGAGTTATTGAAGTTACTTTTGATTCTTCTATTGGGCGAGTAATTGAAGATCTTTTATTTATCTTAGATTGTAGTCTCGAAGGAGAATTGGAAGGGCAGATCTACTATCTTCCTTTATGACTAGCGAAATTCACGCTTAGTTTGGGTGATCAATAATTACTTACTCTCATGAGACGGCTAAATTTATTTTAGTGATTATTGAGAGATCTAAGGTAAATCTAAATCAGCGATCGCCAAGAAAAACAATACTCGTTAAACGTAAAGTCACTATACAGCTTGAGTTTGCTGTTACATTGTGTTTATTATTGTGATTTTCGTGTATAGCGTTCGTAGATTTTATGACACAGCAAGGGCAGCAAGAGTTAGATTTTGGTTCGGAGTCTAACGGGGGAAGGATCGTACCAACTTCACTGCAATCAGAAATGCAGCGATCCTACCTAGAATATGCGATGAGTGTCATCGTCGGTCGGGCCCTGCCAGATGCCCGTGACGGTCTAAAACCTGTGCATCGACGGATTATCTACGCCATGCATGAGCTAGGACTTGTACCCGATCGCCCATTTCGTAAATGCGCTCGGGTAGTTGGTGACGTGCTGGGTAAATACCACCCACATGGAGATCAATCGGTTTACGATGCGCTGGTGCGCTTAGTACAGGACTTTTCTAGCCGTTACCCATTGCTAGCAGGTCACGGCAACTTTGGCTCCGTAGATAACGATCCTGCGGCGGCAATGCGTTATACCGAATGTCGTTTGGCGGCAATCGGTAACGAGGCAATGCTGAGCGAAATCGAAGAAGATGTTGTTGATTTTGTCGATAACTTTGATGGATCGGAACAGGAACCTGCGGTATTGCCCGCCCAGTTGCCAATGTTGCTGCTTAATGGCTCAACGGGGATTGCCGTGGGAATGGCGACGAATATTCCGCCGCACAACTTAAGTGAAATTGTAGATGGCGCGATCGCCCTTATCGATAACCCAAATCTACCTGACGATCAATTACTGAACTTGATCCCCGCCCCTGACTTTCCTACGGGTGGGATCATTATGAATGCAGATGGAGTGCGTGAGGCATACCTAACAGGGCGCGGTAGCATTACCGTGCGCGGTGTAGCATCGATTGAGCATTTTGGTGGTAAAGGGACAGGAAAGCGCCAAAGATTGGCGATCATTATTACTGAGTTGCCGTATCAGGTCAATAAATCGGCATGGATCGAAAAAATTGCCGAACTGGTGAACAACGCGAAAATTGATGGTATTTCTGATATTCGCGACGAAAGCGATCGCGAAGGAATGCGGGTCGTGATTGAGCTAAAGAAGGATATAGTACCCGAAGTGGTTCTTGATCAGCTCTATCGTCAAACGGCTCTGCAATCAACTTTTGGCGCAAGTCTACTGGCTCTGCAAGGTTCACAACCAAAGCAAATGAGTCTGCGCGAGCTTCTGCAAGAGTTCCTTAGCTTCCGCGAAGAGACTCTAGTCAAGCGCTTTCGTTATCAACTAAAGAAAGCACAGGAAAAATCACACCTATTGGAAGGACTGGTACTAGTTCTACAAGATCTCGATCGCTTGATTCGGATTTTACGATTTGCAAATAACAGTGCCCTTGCCAAGACTGATTTGCAGACAGAATTTGCACTTTCGGAAACTCAAGCCGAAGCAATCCTCTCGATGCCATTGCGTCGTATCACTGCGATCGAGCAACAGAAATTACGCGAAGAATTAGAAGCCTTGCAGCAACAAATTGTCAAGTTAGAGCGACTACTGGGCGATCGCCGTGAGTTGATGAAATTTCTAAAGAAAGAATTACGCGAACATAAAAAGCGACATAGCGATCCGAGGCGTACTCATCTCGCTTGGCAGTTGCTGGAAAGTCGTAAGATTAACGATATCGAAGTTTTCCCAAATGCTGAAAACATTGAACCTACAAAAGCAAAACCCAAAATTACCAAAGCCGATCGCGCTATTCAGCAGACCATTGAGCCTGAAATAATACCTGAGCCAACTACCGATAAACCCAGCAATCGTAAATCCTCCAAGTCCACTAATAACAAACAACCAAAACTAGTAGAAGTTCCTCTAATTTCTCTCACTACCGAGTTAAATATTCCGACAGCAGAACCGCAAGATGTTACGGTGCAAATTACGCATAAAGGTTATATCAAAAGCTTTGAAGGTAATTCCAGAGCATCACAGTCTAGCGACCTAAATGATGATGTAACAATCGCCTCCTACGATACCCGCAGCGATCGAGAGATGGTGGTATTAACTGATAAGGGACGAGCGTTTCCGCTATCTCTTGGCAATGTACCAATTGTCAAGGGTAAAGGTCGCGGCACTCCCTTAATTACGCTCTTACCCGATAGCACGGAGCAAATTGTCTCTCAATTTGTTTGGGAAAAGAATGCGGAATCGACCAAAGGAATAGTGCTACTTTCTAGTCAAGGTAAAATCAAGCGATCTCCACTCGCTGAATTTGCGGATATGACCGCAAGAGGCTTAATTGCTGCCAAATTTAAGGAGGACGATTCCCTTTTCTGGGCGGACATTGTTGATTTGGAGCAAGAACTCGCGATCGCAACCTCCGCAGGAAGGATTTTACGTCTTAAAGCTGATGAGAATCAAATCCCGACGGTAGGACGAGCCGCCGCAGGAAACATTGCACTCCGTTTAGGAAGTTCAGAATCTCAAATTGGTGTATCAGCGATCGATCTGCAAAACTATCCTAGCTCTGAGCTAATCCTAATTACCGCCGAAGGTTTTGCCAAACGCATATCTGCTGGTAATATTCGAGCTGCTGTCAGAGGGGCGATCGGTGCTCAATGCTTCAAGTTCCAATCACGTTCAGATAAATTAGTTAGTATGACTGCGATCTCCCATCCCCGTCTAGATCTGCCTGTCACCTTCTTAATTGGTCAAGATAACGATATAGGATTGAGAACGGTACAAATGCCTTTAGGGGCTATTCCTCTGGAATCACCAAACAGTCAAGGGCGCTCGATTTTTGCTGGTGAAAGTGATTTAGTGCGATCGGAAAAAGTAATTCGGGTAGTAATCTAAATCGCCGAAAACAGATAAAATAAGTAAATATGTATATTTTCTGATACTTGTCCTATGACACTAAACAAAGTTCATCTAGTTGGGCGAGCAGGACGCGATCCTGAGGTCAAATACTTTGAGTCTGGCAAAGTAGTCTGTAACTTTGCGATCGCTGTTAACCGTAACACAAGTAACCGTGATGATCCGCCAGATTGGTTTGATTTAGAAGTATGGGATAAAACCGCAGAAGTCGCGGCTAACTATGTAAAGAAGGGAAGCTTAATCGGTATCTCAGGCTCTCTTAAATTCGATCGCTGGAACGATCGGACGACTGGCGATGAACGCCAAAAGCCGGTAATTCGCGTAGATCGACTCGAACTCTTGGGTTCTCGCAAGGATAATGAAGCCGCAAGCAGTAGTGGCAGCTATGACGACGATTTTTAATCTATAGCTATAGCTTTAAGAACCCAAATGAATAGTGGCGGCGCTTTGCGCCGCCACTATTCATTTGGGTTTTGATTTGTCCTAGCTATCTCTTTTATTGCTATATCTTTTTTTAGAGTAGTTCGGTTAAATACGGTTTTCCGACTCAAAACTTAGCGATCGCATCGGTAAGAATATATTTAGTTAACTAGATATATAAGGAATTAATTATGTTTAACCTTGGTGAACTTAACTCCAGCAACAATCTTTTACTTGACTATTTAAAAACACAATCTCCAGAAACTTTGGCAACAGTTGCCCAATCGGTCAGCCCAGAAGTTCAACAGATCATTCATCAAAATATTCAAAACTTAGTTGGTGTTTTGCCACCACCGCATTTCAATGTCAGCATTACTACTGATCGCGAAAACTTAGCTAATCTAATCGGCTCAGCGATGATGACGGGTTACTTCATCCGCCAAATGGAGACAAGAATGCAGTTAGATCATGCTCTAGCATCAGTATCTAGCCCAGAAGCATAAAAAAGTAGCTAGGTCTTGATTTGTCAGTCCAAGTCATATAAAAAAGGAACCTATTCTAAATAGGTTCCTTTTTTGTTTATCGAATTTATGACTCTGTAACTGAAACAGAATGTAAACCGTTTTTAGATTTCTTAGATTTGTGTTTATTGGGCTTATCGCCATGTCCGTGGAAACGAATACCTAAGAACACGTCATACAAAAAACCAGCAAGATCGGGCATCTTAAAAATGCCCAAGGTCTGAGGTGAACCATTGGCATCTAGTAGTGGCTTCATTTGATAATAAGCACTTTCGTAATAGTACCAAGGCACATTTGGCCAAAGATGATGAACTAGATGATAATTTTGACCGAGCAGTAAGATATTGAGAAATTTCCCTGGATAAACTCTGGCATTCTTCCAGCGCGATCGCTCGATAAATGGTCGATGGGGCAAATAGTCAAAAAATAAACCCAACAATAGACCCATTACTGCTGCTGGTACAAACCAGAAGTTCATCATGTAACCAAGAAAACCCCAGTGGTAGCCTACAAAAATTGTGGCGATCACGATCGATCGGCTAATTGCCCATTCCAGCAATTCATAATTGCGCCATAGACGACGCTGGAAAAAGAAAATCTCGTGATAGAAAAAACGGGCAGCAATCAACCACAATGGACCACCAGTAGATACATAGTGGTCGGGATCGTCCTCTTCATCGTTCACATGGGCATGATGCTGCATATGAACGCGGGTAAATACGGGGAAAACAAAGCCTTGTAATATTGCTGCAATATGTCCGATCGCTGCATTAACAATGCGATTGGGATGAGCAACACCATGACAAGCATCATGAATTACAGTTCCCAGTACATAAAGCGATGAAAAATTACAAACAAACACGAGCCAGTTTGACCAGCCCCATACCCAGTAGCCTGTTGTCGATGCGGTTGCTAAAACAATCGAACCAAGTAGCAGTAATATTGTTGGATTAAATCCCTGCGCTGCACCCATCAGACCGATTGGAACAGTTAGGGCTTTGCCCTGCTGCTGCATTGTGTCACTCCTTCCTCAATTTCTTATCTTTATCCAATATGCATTTCGAGTCGGCTGGCTGCCAAGCTCAAATATATTTGAAAAATATATTTTATTGTTGCGTTTTATTACATTTTTTATTATCCACTATGCTACCGACAATAGAGCGAGATTGCAACTTAAGCTCTAACTAAAAAAACAAAATAAATAAAAGTAAATCTTTAAAATCCTTGATAGAAAAGGCTTCTACCGTTGAGGTGAAGTTTTAAGTTGGTTTGATTTTGTTAATTTTTGGTATTACTTTTTAGGTAATGGTAGTGGTGGCGATGGTAGCGTGAGTTCTACTGGGGTTGTAATTACAGGAGCAGGTGGCTGTGTGACTGGATCGACAATGTCAGTTGAATCAATAGACCTCTTACAGAATCAAAAATATGTTAGGCTTGCTAGCTTTTTATCAGATCTAAAGTTAAGTGATGAAATATGGGGCTAGTCAAAATCTATCAACCACAGAATTTAAAAGGGTATTTGAGGTAAAAAGAGAAACATTTGCTCAAATAGCGGAACTAACGCAGCAAGTAGTCCAGAGCAAAGGACAAGGAGGTGTAGAAGCAAAACTAAGTCTAGAAGACCAAGTATTGGTTACTTTGAAGTATTAGAGAAATCTTTATTGAAAATACTTTTATTAAGACGCGATGTGCAACTATTTTTGAGTTAATGACCTGAAATTGTTTGAGCTACCTGAAATCCAAAGTGCTTTTTGGTGCAGTACGAGAAATCAGGTCTTTCAGACTTTTAGTTGCACATCGCGTTTTATTAGAGTCTTAACAACAACTAATCTTAGAATTTGATATTCCTAAAGAGGTAAGCATAATCAGCGCAAGTCGTGGTCGGTAAAGTCGTTACCTCTACCTGCGGTTGAATCGTGATTTGTTGGGTATTGACACAGACCTTCATGCGGATCTGACCACTGTTGCGCCCAACAGTACCGACAATGGGTGGACGGTCATTTGCCATGGTTCCCTTGCCTTTGCGTTGATTCCCGCGTTGTCTTGGTGGGTCTGCTATTGGATCTTTTTTTTTGCTCCCTTTTCTCCTGCATTCTGAAACATCTCGTCCATCTCGGCTTCAGCATCGGGCAGATTACCATTAATCAAATTGGCAAATCCTCGACGTTGGATGCGATGCCGCCAAGACAATAATGTCCCATAGTCGAGTCCTAGTTCCTCGGCTATGTGTTGGGTCGTGTGTCCTTGTAAGAATCCACGCAATGAGATCATGGATCTACAGGCTGATTTAGCTGCGGATTTACTTCTAATTACC
>CAIJEA010000146.1 GCA_903819605.1 uncultured cyanobacterium
CCCCCCCCCCCCCCCCAACTCTCTTATTGGTTTTAAGATGCGTTTCGCGCATCCTCTATTAGCTAATAATTACTAGCAGTCTTGCGGTGATGAATAGCCGTTAAACCATTGGATTGTAATAGTTTACCGTTTTCCACGATCGCATAGACAATCCAATGATCGCCACATTCCATCCGTTGAGCAACACGGCATTCTAAATAAGCCAAACTGTCGGTTAAGACTAATCCCCCTTCCGTCGGTTCTACTTGAATATCAGTAAAGCGATTCTCTCCAGGGGCAAATTTTTTCATGAAGTGTTTACGGAGTTGTTTTCCTTGCTCAAGGATATTCAAGACAAAGCGATCGCCCTCATACATATAGGACTCGATCGCCCGATCTTTTGCCACAGCGATCGTAATTCCAGGAGGGGTAAAAGTCGCTTGTGATACCCACGAGGCTAACATTGCTGTTGAGACTTCGCCGCGTTGTACAGTTAAAACGCATAGAGAGCCAACAATGCGACCTACTGCTTGCTCGACTGTACTACCAGGATTTAAGGTTGTGCGAACTTTTTTGGCGCGTTTCAGGTTTTGAGCAAAATCTGTGCCTGTCTCTTCGCAAACCTGTAAAGTTGCTTCGGTTGGCGTAAATTTGATGCGGATTGGTTCAAAGGCTAGGGTATATCCAGCATCTTTGAGTTTGCCAGCGATAATATCCACCGCTTCACCACTCCAGCCATAGGAACCAAACACACCTGCTTGATAACTTTTAGTAGCAGTAGAAAGGACAATACCCAGAGCAGTTTGTACTTGCGTCGGCAAATGCCCAGCCAGAGTTGGCGAACCAATTAAGAAGCCAGAAGATTTTTCGATCGCGGCTTTGATTTCCTCTGGTTCAGCACTTTCACAATTAATCAACTCAACCGCAACTCCTGCTTTCGTGATTCCACGCGCAAGGGCATTGGCGATCGTTGTGGTGTTGCCATAGGCCGAGGCAAAGAGCAACGCTACAGAAATATTTTGCTGTCTTTGGGTTTCACACCATTGACGGTAGAGATTAACTAGTTCATGCAGTCCATGGCGCAACATTGGTCCATGACCAGGAGCATAAAAAACTGCATTTAGATCAGTTAACTTGTCCAATGCCGATTCAACTTGGCGGACTTGGTTTGCCATTGTGCTATCAAAGTAATAGCGCCGATCGCTCAGCATTTGGCTCCAGCCTTCATCAAATACTTGGTCGCCACAAACATGCGCCCCAAAGAACTTATCGGTATATAAAATCTGAGTTTTGGAGTCATAGGTACAAAGCTCGTCGGGATAACGTGGCGTAGATGTAGGAATAAATTTGAGAATATGATCTTTACCAAGATCGAGAGTCTCTTCACCGCGCACGATTTGGATTTTAATATCTTCACCTAAGTTTTGCCGTAAGGCGATCGCCCCTGGATTAGTGCAAACAAAGATAAGGCGGCGATTAATTTCTAGTAACGCTTTGAGGGTTTCGATGCGGTTTTGGTTGACATGACCGAGAATTACATAACTGATATCAAGAATATTGAGCCGCTTTCGCAGCTCCTCTATATAAATATCTTTAAAAGTTCCACCTGGTGGATCGATCAGTGCTTGTAATTTTCCTTGAATTAAGTAGGAGTTAGCAGTTGTCCCCTTCTCTAAAGCATATTCAATTTCAAAGCGTAAGCGATTCCAACTACGCGATCGCAAGGCAAAGGTTTCTGCGGCAATATAAATCGCTTGTACATCGCGGGGTTTATTTCTAGTCACGATCGCTGTCTCCAAACTATTAAGCTGACGACTTTGCTTATAAGGCTATGAGCAAATTTCGTTATCTCAATCATAGCGATCAAGCGATCGCAGGTGCTGAATTATTTAATTCGTGATTCTTATCAAGTAGATGAGAAATATTTAACTAGAGTAATCACGATTGTGGCTGCCATAAATTTAAACATAGCTATAGCCAAGTAAGGGTTGTGCGATTTAATCAAGAA
>CAIJEA010000147.1 GCA_903819605.1 uncultured cyanobacterium
TGTTGCATTGACTTTCACTCTGGCGCGATCGCAGATAGAAATATTGACAATTATATAACGTAAATTTCTGGATAAAACCGATACGAATCAGATTAACTAAGCCATGTATCATTTAAGCTGTATATTGATCCGCAAAAAATCCGCCCCATCGATATGAGCAATCAAACCTCAAAAATCACCTATACCTTTACCGATGAAGCTCCAGCCCTAGCCACCTACTCCCTGCTGCCCATAGTCCAAGCTTTTACTAGAGCCGCCGACATCGAGGTTGAACTCAAAGATATTTCTCTAGCAGGGCGGATTATTGCGAATTTTCCTGAATATTTAACCGAATTCCAGCGTCAACCCGATGCCCTTGCGGAACTGGGAGCATTGGCACAAACTCCTGAGGCTTATATCATTAAGCTCCCGAATATTAGCGCCTCCCTGCCCCAGTTAACGGCGGCGATCTCTGAATTACAAGCTAAGGGTTACAACATTCCTAACTATCCTGCCGATCCACAAACTGAGGAAGAGAAGGCGATTAAGGCGAAATATTCTAAGGTGTTGGGCAGTGCGGTTAATCCTGTGTTGCGAGAAGGTAATAGCGATCGCCGTGTCGCTGCCGCCGTTAAAGAATTTGCTCAAAAGCATCCCCATTCCGTTGGCGCATGGTCAAAAGATTCTAAATCCCATGTGGCGCATATGACGGAGGGGGATTTCTATGGTAGCGAGAAATCGGTGGTAATTCCCAAGGCGGGCGTAGTCAAAATTGAATTGACCACAGCCGACGGTTCCACTCAAGTTCTCAAAGAGAAAACCCCTGTATTGGAAGGCGAAGTAATTGATGCTTCGGTGATGAGTGTCAAAGCTCTGCGGGAGTTTTATGCTCAGCAAATTGTGAAGGCGAAGGAAGAAGATATTTTGCTATCTCTCCATGTCAAGGCAACAATGATGAAGATCTCTGATCCAATTCTCTTTGGTCATGCGGTGACGGTCTATTATCAAGATGTATTTGAGAAGTATGCTGACACGTTCAAGGAATTGGGAATCAATCCGAATAATGGTTTGGGCGATGTTTACACCAAGATTCAATCTTTACCTGCTGAGCAAAGAGAAGCGATCGCCTCAGATTTGCAAGCGGTTTATGAGAAGCAACCACGTTTAGCGATGGTCAATTCTGATAAGGGAATTACTAATCTCCACGTTCCTAGCGATGTGATTATTGACGCATCGATGGCGGCGACCATTCGGACTTCTGGCAAGATGTGGGGTGCAGATGGCAAGGCTTACGACACTAAAGCGATGATTCCCGATCGCTCCTATGCCACCATTTATCAAGCCTGTATCGAATTCTGTCAGGAAAATGGAGCCTTTGATGTCACCACGATGGGCAATGTCGCCAACGTGGGCTTGATGGCTCAGCAAGCTGAAGAATATGGCTCCCATAATAAGACCTTTGAGATTCCTGTGGATGGCGTAGTGCGCGTTAGTGATGAATCTGGAACTGTTCTCATTGAGCATTCTGTCGCTAAAGGTGACATCTGGCGGATGTGCCAAACTAAGGACTTACCGATCCAAGATTGGGTCAAATTAGCTGTTAATCGGGCGAAAGCGACGGGTAATCCGACGATTTTTTGGCTAGATGAACATCGCGCTCATGATGCGAATCTGATTACCAAGGTCAAAACCTATTTGCAAGATCATGACACTACAGGGCTAGATATTCAAATTATGTCACCTGTGGCAGCGATGAAATTTACCTGTGAACAGATTAAAGTCGGTAAAAACGTGATTTCTGTAACTGGAAACGTATTGCGGGATTATCTCACGGATTTATTCCCAATTCTCGAACTTGGTACTAGTGCCAAAATGCTCTCGATTGTGCCATTGCTGGCGGGTGGTGGACTGTTTGAAACAGGTGCGGGTGGTTCTGCTCCGAAACACGTTCAGCAGTTTCTGGAAGAAGGACATTTACGTTGGGACTCCCTCGGAGAATTTTTAGCGATCGCTGTTACACTCGAAGACCTCGGACGCAAGACCAACAATGAGAATGCAAAGATCTTGGCGATCGCCCTAGACCAAGCCAACAGTCTCTATCTCAATAACGATAAATCACCATCCCGCAAGATCGGCGGTATCGATAATCGCGGCAGTCATTTCTACATCGCGCTTTACTGGGCGCAGGCTCTAGCGGAACAGGATCAGAATTTGGAGCTTAAGTCAAAATTTACTGAGTTGGCACAGATCTTGAAACAGAAAGAAAGTCAAATCATTCTGGAATTGAGCGCCGCTCAAGGTCAATCCGTAGATATTGGCGGCTATTATTTCGCCGATTCCGATAAAGCTAGTCAAGCCTTACGTCCTAGCCAGACTCTAAATGAGGCGATTAATTCACTCCATTAATACCAATTTCTATATCTCCCTATTGGTAAGTAAAGACGAATAATCCAGCAAGGTTTTTATAAGCTCAAAATGGCTACACCATTTTGAGCTTTGGTATTAATTTGCGGATGTAAAACTTCTGCAATAGACCTTAGAAAGTTTAGCAAGCCACTTAAACATAAGCCTGATAAAACAAAGCCTGAGTCCAGAATTGGTATTGCCTAAAGTAAGGATAAGTTACCATGCCCGATTTGCCTCCATTGCCATCTATTCCCGCTTGGGAATGGATGCAGAAGTATCAATCTCAGTATTTACTGGGTGACATTACCGCAGGCATTGTTGTTACGAGTCTGCTGATTCCCCAGAGTATGGCGTATGCTTTGCTAGCAGGATTACCGCCACAGGTCGGACTCTATGCCAGTATTGTCCCTACGATCGCCTATCCATTATTTGGAACTAGCAAAGTCCTTGCGGTAGGCCCCGTGGCGGTGAGTTCGCTGATGGTAGCGGCGGCGATCGCGAAGTTAGCACCACAAGGAACTACGGAGTATTTAACTTTAGCCTTGACGATCGCTTTTCTGGTTGGCGCGATCGCAGTGATGATGGGCATATTGCGAATGGGCTTTTTGGTAAACTTTCTCAGTCGTTCGGTGATTTCGGGCTTCATCAGTGGCGCATTGATCATTGTGATCGTGAGCCAAATCGATCATTTGCTAGGGCTAGGAGTTCCTGCAACCACATCCTTTATCGAAGCGTTGATGAAGACTCTAGGTCTGATGACGCATATCAATCGCACCACTAGTATTCTGGGACTTACTAGCGTCTCCATTCTGCTCTATTTCAATCAGCCGCTAGTCGATTGGTTAAAGCATCTTGGCTGGAGCGATGCACAGATTTTGCCGATTTCCAAGGGTGCACCATTGTTAGTGGTGATTTTTGGAACCTTAATGACCTTCGTTTGGCGACTTGACCAAACTGAAGGAGTCGAGATTGTCGGAGCGATTCCTGCGGGCTTATCAGGCTTAACCATACCTATACTTGACCTAGAAACATGGCAAACTCTGCTTTCGGCGGCTTTAGCGATCGCCATTGTTGGTTATATGGAAGGGTTTGCGGGAGGACAAGCGATCGCCAGCAAGAGTCGTGAAAGGATCGATCCTAATCAAGAACTGATTGCCTTTGGTATCGCCAATATTGGCGCTGCTTTCTCAGGTGGGTATCCCGTCACGGGAGCCGTGAGCCGATCTATGGTTAGTTTTTCGGCAGGAGCAAATACAGGGCTAGCTTCGATGATTACGGGTGTATTTGCCATCATTACGCTGATGTTTTTCACCTCATGGTTTTACTTTTTGCCTCAGACTTGCCTAGCCGCGATCATCATCACTGCTGTCTATAAATTGATCGATTTCGCTACCTTAAAGCGGATGTGGAACTATGATAAAGCCGATGCGATCGCTTGGATAGCAACCTTTGCCACAGTTCTACTATGGGACGTACAAGCGGGAATTATATTTGGTGCGATTATCGCGATCGCCTTGCACCTCTATCGCACCAGTCAGCCCCATATTGCGATCGTCGGACGCATAGAAGATTCTAGTGATTTTCGCGATATCTTGCACCATGAGGTCAAAACTAATCCTCAAGTTTTGGCAATACGGATCGATGCGAATCTATACTTCGCTAATGCACAGTATGTACAGAACTTCCTAAATCAAGCGATACGCGATCGCCCAGAAGTGACTTCTATTTTGCTAGTGTGTAGCGCGATTAATTTTATTGATACTAGCTCCCTAGAGATGCTTGAGAGTCTCATTGCTACTTTGAATCCCTTAAATATCAACTTCTATTTCTCGGAGATAAAAAGTCCTGTTATGGAAAAGTTAGAGCATATTGGGTTTGTAGATTTAGTGGGACGCGATCGCTTCTTTCTCTCTACTGACATTGCGATGCATAAGCTAGTAATAAGTACTTGTGCAAAATAAATTACCCCAACCCTTAAAGTTGCGCTCCGAAGGGGCGCAACTTTAAGGGTTGGGATGTGTAATTAATTATGTACATCTACTTACAATTATGTTTGTCTGGATTTACAGCAGTGTTCGATCAAACCTGCCACAGGAAGGTTCACAGGGCGAAGCCCCGTAATGGATTTTATATTAGTATTTGTGGCAGTTTTGAAAGCAAATTGCTGTAGAAACAATCCTAAAAGAGAATGGCAGTATTTTTTATCGCCACTACTTTTTGAGCGCGTAAAGAATTGAATTGAATTCATACAATCCATTCAGTTTATACGTTACATGTACAGGATCTCAAACATTACGATGAGAGGCTAATCAATGTATACGCATTAAAACGTATACACATTAAAACGTTACGAAAAACAATATGCCAACTCTCATCGCAGAAAAGACTGATACTGAAATCAAAACTGATGTGCTTTCTGAACTCAAATATGAGCCGAGCGTAAAGGTTACCGATATCGGTGTCTTGGTAAAAAATGGAACCGTGACACTCAATGGCTACGCGACCAGTGCTGCTGAGAAGTGCGAGGCTGTTAGAGCCACTAAACGGGTTGTTGGCGTGAAAGCGATCGCCGATGACATTGAAATCCAGCTTCCCGAATCCTTCATCAATACCGACTCAGACATTGCCGCCGCCGCGATCCATCACATTGACTGGTTCACGACTATTCCTAGAGGGTCTGTAAAAGTAACGGTTCGGAATGGCTGGATTACACTCGATGGTGAGGTAGATTGGCAATACCTAAAGATTGCCGCAGGACATTTTCTTCATCACTTGTCAGGTGTTAAAGGAGTATCTAATGAGATCTCGATCAAGCCGAGATTGTCGGTAACAGAAGTTGCTACGGACATTAAAGCAGCGTTCAAACGCAGTGCTATGTTGGATGCAAGTAAGATTCAAATCGATGTTGCTGGCAGCAAGGTGACACTCAAGGGTAAGGTTCGCAACTATGCCGAGTTTGATGAAGCTGAACGAGCAGTTTGGGCTGCTTCGGGTGTACTTACAGTTGATAACCAGCTATCTGTGCAGTGGTTTGGTTACGATTCTTAGAAAAGAATAACTGATGTTACGTAAAAATCTATAAAGCCCCACCCCTAGCGCTTTTTCCGCAGCAGAGGAGAGCAAGGAAATAATATGTGGGTTTTGCTCTTCTCCTCCTGCGGGAGAAGGGGCTGAGGGATGAGGGTTGCATGTAACATCACTTACTTAACTTGTTCATTAATAATCAATAAGGAAATAACCATGAGTACTACAGTTGACAACTTCACGAAAAAACTGCATGACAATTTGGAGGTGGTTGAAGAGCGAGTAAAATCCCTGAGAGCAAGCCTTCAATCTGTGCCGAAAAAGACTCAAGATGAGATTGAATCTAAACTTGACGAAGCGAAAGCAACATTAAACTCCAAGAAACAAGAATTTGATGAATACCGTGCCAAGCTCAAAACTCAGTTTGCGGAAAAGGAATCTGAGCTAAAGTCAGACGTTGAGGAATGGAAATCGAGTCGGAAGGTGAAAAAGCTTGAACATCGAGCTGATAAAGCTGAAGACTACGCCGCTACTGCGATCGCTTTGTCTGTAGCGACGATAGAAGAAGCTGAAGAAGCAACTTTGACAGCGATCGCCGCTAGACTTGATGCCGAAACTGCTGCAAAGAAATAGTATGGGCAGCGCTTTGCGCTACTTATACTATTTCTACTATGTTAGGACTTACGCAAAAATAGTTTGAAACCCGTAAAAGAACGAAGGGGCAATTCATTGACCCTTCGTTCTTTTGCGTAAGTTCTATATGTATAAAGATTTGCATAGTTTTCATGCAATCAATTCAATTTATACGTTACTTAATCACGATGTCAATCATTGGGATGGAATACTAGTTCTTGTAAATGGATCTTGATATAACGTTAAGAGAAATAAATGACCACACTTCTCTCTGTACAAAAAACTGACACAGACCTCAAGACTGATGTGCTTGCTGAACTCAAATATGAGCCGAGCATCAAAGTCACAGACATTGGTGTTTTAGTCAAAGATGGAACGGTGACTCTCAATGGCTATGCAACTAGCTCTAACGAGAAATGGCAAGCCGTGCAAGCAACTAGACGGGTTGCAGGTGTAAAGGCGATCGCGGATGACATCGCGATCAATTTGCCAAGTTCCTCGCTCCACACAGATGGAGACATTGCCACATCTGCGGCACACCACATCGATTGGTTCACCTCAATTCCGAGAGGAGCCATTAAGGTAACGGTTAGTGATGCTTGGATCACCCTTGAAGGAGAGGTCGAGTGGCAATACCTAAAGAGTTCTGCTGAAAACTTCCTGTACAACCTTTTGGGCGTTAAAGGAGTGTCTAATCTAATCACGGTCAAGCCTAGATTGAAGGCAACCGACATTAACAATGACATTAGAGCTGCCTTCAAACGTAGTGCGTTGCTAGATGCTAACAAGATCCGTGTTGAAACCACTGGGAACAAAGTGACGCTTCATGGCAAGGTTCGTAACTATGCTGAGCTAGATGAAGCCGAACGAGTTGCATGGGGCGCACCAGGAGTACATTCTGTGGACAATCAACTCAAGGTGGAGTGGTATAGATTTGAATCGTAATGTTAGGAGCAGCGCGAAGCGCTGCCCCTAAACGTAAAATCCTTAGCAATAGAGTTTTGGAATAATCCAGTCGAGAGAGATTCAACATGAGCGTTACTGAGTACGACGATACTGATGAGCAAGTTATTGGCTCTGGATGGATAACCGCGATCGCTATTGTAACGATCGTGTTGGGTATTATTGCGATCGCATTTCCCTTCTTTGCGACCATCGCTTCAACTGTCCTATTCGGTTGGGTATTCATCTTTGCTGGGATTGCCCAAATCGCCTATGCCTTTCAGTCAAGAGGTGCAGGGAAAATCGTTTGGAAAATGATTCTCGGTCTTTTATATCTCTTTTCTGGGATTTTTGTAATGATCAATCCGATCGAAGGAGCATTTGCTTTCACGATCGTATTGGGTATTACCATTTTCTTGCAAGGAATGATTCAGGTATCGCTAGCTTTTCAAATGCGTTGGCTCTCTCCTAACTGGGGATGGATGCTTGTAAGTGGATTGATTGGCATCATTTTCGGTATTTTTGTTTGGTCTAGCTCTCCGCTCAGTGCTGTCTGGCTAATTGGCACTCTAATAGGAATTAATCTCTTGTTTGACGGGATTTGGATGCTAACTCTACATTCAGGTGAGAAGGTGACTATTTCACGTTAGAACATTAGATATTTCAATCTCATTAAACTTTTGCAGTTCTCAAAGCAAATCAAAATCACAATATAAGGAAGTAAAATCATGACATATCCACATTCAGTTATTGGTCATTTTCCCTCTCATGTAGAAGCAGAAAAGGTGGTACTAGAGCTACAAAAACAGGGCTTTGACATCCAAAAGCTTTCGATTGTTGGCAAAGACTACGAGACAGCAGAACAGGTTCGTGGATTTCTAACTTGGAAAGATACAGCCAAAGCTGGAGCCGCAGGAGGTGTTTATTGGGGTAGTTTCTTTGGCGGTCTATTTGGGATTTTAGCAGGAGCAGGAGTACTCTTCATTCCTGGAATGGGTCCTATTGTAGTTGCTGGACCTATTGCTGGGGTTCTAGCTGGTTGGTTGGAAGGAACGATTGTTGGAGGCGCTGGTGCAGCGGCTGTAGGGGGGCTAGCAGGAGCGTTGGGCGGATTAGGAATTCCCAGCAATGAGGTGCTGAAGTATGAGGCTAAAATCCAAGCAGGTGAGTTCATCATTATTGTCACAGGTAGCGATGATGATGTCAGGCAGGCAAGGCAAATTTTCGACAGAATCAATAGTGACAAGAATAGGCTGGTCGCTGCTTAGGTCTCTAAGAACCCATTTAACAATTGTCATCTAAAACTTGTGTTACGTGGAAGGCTGTAAAGCCCTCACCCTTAGCCCCTCTCCCGCACTAGATGGGAACAAGAAATAATATGGGTTTTGCTCGCCTTCTCCTGCGGGAGAAGGGGTTGGGGGATGAGGGTATCTAGACAATTCTTACAGTCGATACATAACTAGTTCTTAACTAAGTTTTTACCATGTGTCAGTATTTCATAATGGAGAAAGAATATGTCCAATACAATAGTCGGAACATTAGAAATTCCTCAAAGATTACTTGCATCTGAGACTCTCCCGACTTTAATTTTAGGTGGGGGATTTACAGGCTTATTCACAGCATTACATTTGAGTCGTCAGCATTATACAACTCCCACAATTCTAATCGATCGCGAATGGAGTTTTATCTTTAAACCCCTATTGTATGAGGTTCTCAGTGGTGAGATGAACATGCAGTTTATTAGCCACCGCTATGATTCTCTTTTGCATAAGAGTGGGATTACCTTCATTCGAGATGAGGTGCAATCGATTGACCTACAGCAACGACAGGTTCGCTTAGATTCTGGATTGCATTATACCTACAGTAATCTAGTGCTATCGCTCGGTGGTGTGGTGAGCTACTTTGGTATTAAAGGAGCCAAA
>CAIJEA010000148.1 GCA_903819605.1 uncultured cyanobacterium
CCCCCAACTCTCTTCTGGGTTTTACAATAACAATTGGCTTGAGTTTTTTTGTTCGTTATCATAGTAATCACAAGTATGCTAAGCGATCGCCAATATATCCTCTTTTATAAACCCTACGGAGTTCTCTGTCAGTTTACCGATGATAGTGCTTCATCTCGACCAACGTTAAAAGAATATATTGAGATTCCTGAAGTTTATTCCGTGGGAAGATTGGATTTTGATAGTGAAGGATTATTACTGCTGACTAATGATGGACAGTTAAAACATTATTTAATCAATCCACAGTTTGAACATTCACGAACTTATTGGGTACAAGTGGAACGGATTCCCACAAAGGAATCTTTACAGAAGTTGCGTGATGGCGTAACTATTCAAGGATATCGAACTAAACCTGCACTTGTGAATTTATTAGATGCTGAACCAAATTTGCCCCCTCGCACACCGCCAATTCGCTCTCGTGCAAATATTCCTACAGCATGGATAGAAATGATATTAACGGAAGGTAAAAATCGACAGGTCAGAAAAATGACAGCCTCGGTGGGATTTCCAACGTTGAGATTAGTTCGAGTTGCGATCGCTCATTTAAATTTGGCAGATCTTATGGTCGGACAATGGCGAAACTTGACTCCAACAGAACTACAAGAACTCCGCCTGAAAGTACTCCCGCGCCGACTCAGATAGAACATCTATAAGTTTTGCAGTTAAGTCTTTATGGCTATTCCATGCTAGTTCTTGGTAACCAACAATGGGAACTTCTGCTTGAAATAGCTCGGTTAGTAACTTGTAATTTGGATTGATCGAAATCGAGCCATGCTGCAAAACTGAATTGTGACGATAGACTTGAGCGCTACCAATTAGTTTGCGTCCATCAGCAATTACTAAATCTGCATTGGTTGCTGTTGAGAAGCAACTGGGATTATGAATATAGCCCCGCCCTGCTTTTCCGTAGCTTAGATTAACCCCCAACTTGGAAAAACCTTGAATTAGGAATCCACTGATATATTCATAGATCTCACGATGCGATCGCTTTCTTCCAAAGGTATTATCTTCAAACTCCCCAACTTGATCCCCACCAATATCGGCGCTGGTAATTACTGCATAGGTAAGATCTCCTTGATGAAGCACAGCACGTCCCCCACTTGGACGGCGAATGATGTCGAGATTATGTTTTTGAGCGATCGCATTCCAGCGATTAGGATAGTGTTTTTGATGAAAACCTAAAGAAATCGCAGATGGACTCCAGCGATAAAATCTTAAGATCGATGGCGAGTTAGGATCTTGGCTATGACGATCGAGCAAAGAATTATCAAGAGCCATTTGCAATTTTCCCGATATCTCGGAATAGGGAAGAAGCTCCCATAGTTTGTTCATGAATTTATAAAAATGATAAGAAAGCACGCAAAGGGTGCTTTCTTAATAAAACACAGTTCTAAGCGCCAAAGTTTTCTTTTAAGATTTCGTCATTATCATCAGCGATCGCGGCAACAATCGTAATAATGCGTGAGATTTCAGCAGGAGAAAGATCTTCGACTGAACGAGAAGAAAGCACCAATACTTGATCGTTTTGGATGGCATAACGAGCTTCAAAGGTGTCAGTTGCATTTTTCTCTAACAACCAACGGGTCATTTTAGCTTCATCCTTAAATGGTGCAGATAACACTGCCGAAAACACAGTAAATGTATCAGTAGGTTCAGTTCCAGTAATATTGACAACTACTTCTACAGTGCCATATCGGAATTTCCATGTATCCTCGGTCTGGTTCTCAAGAGCCGAATTATCGGCATCCATACTGGCGATAACAGTTTGGATGGTTTGCACAATGTGATTAGTCGGTGGTGCAAAACTAGATTCTGCTTCTACAGGAGATATTGGCGATTCTGTTGTGAAGGTCATAGTTAAATATCTAGTAGTTACTATCTGCCATTAGTGTATAGCAAACGCAATTCTTTTTTATAAAAACCCTCAAAGTATAGGGCGCTTCGCATCATATATGGCATAAAACCTAGAAGAGAGTTGGGGGGGGGGGGGGG
>CAIJEA010000149.1 GCA_903819605.1 uncultured cyanobacterium
GCATCGTCTTTTGTTTTTGATGGGAAGAGGCGATCGCTACGCATTAGCCAATGTCAGAATTTTTTGCCAATGCTCCTCAGATACAGGAACGACCGAGAGCCGACTGATCCGAATCAGGTCAAAGCCTTCAAAATCTGGATCTTGCTTGACTTGGGCGAGGGTGACAGGTTTTGGCAGCGATCGCACTGCTTTAACATCGACCACAGCTCTTTTAGGATCGCCTAACTTAGGATCGGCATAGGGTGAGCTAATCACCTCAGCAATGCCCATAGCGCGGCGCTCATCACCAGTGTGATAAATCAATGCGAGATCCTTGGGTTGCATCGTGCGGATATGTTTGAGTGCGAGATTATTATTCACGCCATCCCAGATGGTTTGGCGATCGCGCTCTAGGTCAGCGTAAGAATAAACATCGGGTTCGCTTTTGAGTAACCAGTAAGCCATTGTTTGAGATGTTTGCAACAATGACAGTATAGCGATCTAAAAACAAAAAAATAGAGGACGTTTTGTGTCTTTTATTTTTTTGCTTGAGAGAGCGAGTAACAAGCGATCGCTATTTTTACCAGCCGAGAATCTGAGAAATTTGTGAAGCAATTTGGGTTGGATGACAAGGTTTAGCAATCGCTCCTTGAACTCTTAACAGAGCAATATTTTTGGGTTCGGTTAGTTCGACGAGGGCAGTCAACAACACAACAGGGATCTTAGCAAGCTGAGGATCGGTATGTAGTTCTTCAAGAACGGCAAAACCATCCATTTTTGGCATTTGCATATCCAGTAAAATCGCGTCAGGTCTGACGGAGTTAATCGCAGCTAATCCCTCTTCCCCCGATCTAGCAATTGCCACTTTCCATTTGCTGAATATTTCTACACAAAACTGCACAACTTCGCAAATATATTCATCATCGTCGATCAATACAATATTTTTTGGAGATTCTATTGTCATTTGGGTTAGAAGTAAAATTTAACTTCATAATTATGGATTTTTAGCTTTTGATCTAGTGTAGAAGATGAAAGTGAAGACAATCTGAGGAAAAGAGGAAGATATATATCTTCGTATTGCATCCTCCTCTTGCTGTGCAGATCACTTTGGCACTTTATCCACTTTTCCAAAAGGCGGCGATGGCTCTAAGAAAAAAGTAGTACAAAGAACACAAGTAAATTTTCTGTAGCTTATAATTATTGATGCCCCACGCAACAATCAAATCACACAATTTTTGTTGAAAATTTTGTTAAGAATTTTGCTTTGCGTTATATTTTTTGATAGCAACGAATAATCCGATGGAAATGAGCCGCGTGAATACAAGTCAGTCTAATCAGTCTGGAAATAATAATATTATCCAAGGGCCATCTTGGCTCGTGGAAGAGCGCGATGCCTGTGGGGTTGGATTTATTGCTGACAAAGAAGGTAGAGCTAGCCACAAGATTTTAAGCAATGCCCTTAAAGCTTTGACTTGTGTCGAACATCGTGGTGGTTGCAGTGCTGACCAAGATTCAGGCGATGGTGCAGGTGTAATGACTGCAATTCCTTGGGCGCTATTGCAAAAAGAAATTCCTGAAATCGATCCTGAACGTTCAGTCTTAGGAATGTTTTTCTTGCCCCAGAAAAGCGAGCTCGCGGCTCAATGTCGTGAAGTTACGGAGAGAATTGCCAGAGAAGAAGGTTTAAAACTATTGCGATGGCGAGTTGTGCCTGTCCAGCCGCAAGTGTTGGGGATTCAAGCGAGAGAAAATCAACCGCAGATTGAACAGGCTGTCTTTGTTGCAGACGAGGATCATCAAAAGATCGACCAGATCGAAAGAGCAATTTACATTACTCGTCGTCGGATTAAGCTTGAAGCTAAAAAGTTATTTCCTAATGCTAGTGGTGAATTTTACGTTCCGTCGCTATCTAATGTGACGGTCATTTATAAAGGCATGGTGAGATCGGCAGTTCTTGATGCTTTCTATGATGATTTAAGAAATCCTGATTATGTTTCGCCCTACGTCATCTACCACCGCCGCTTCAGCACTAATACTTTACCGAAATGGCCTCTCGCTCAGCCGATGCGATTTCTTGGTCATAATGGGGAAATCAACACTTTACAGGGAAATACCAACTGGTTCCTAGCTAGACAAGGCGATCTTGCACATCCAAATTGGGTGGACAAGAAAGGCGATCGCCTCAAGGACATTTTGCCAATTCTCAAGGCAAACGAAAGCGATTCGGCGACTCTCGATCACGTTTTTGAGTTGCTGATTGAGACAGGGCACAGTCCCCTTGAAGCAATCATGATCCTCGTGCCTGAAGCCTATGAGAATCAACCAGATTTAAGCGATCGCCAAGCAATTGTTGATTTCTATGAGTATTACAGTGGCTTGCAAGAGGCTTGGGATGGGCCTGCGCTACTAGCCTTTAGCGATGGCAAAATCGTCGGTGCAGCACTCGATCGCAATGGTCTACGCCCAGCCCGTTACATGATTACCAATGATGGCATGGTGATTGTTAGTTCTGAAGCGGGAACCGTGGATATTCCTGAAGCCGAGATTATTGAAAAAGGTCGCCTTGGTCCGGGACAGATGATTGCCGTTGATTTACAAACCAATGAGATTTTGCACAACTGGGAAATCAAAGAACGGGTCGCAACCGCACATCCCTATGGAGAATGGATTAAAGAACATCGTCAGAACTTAGAGACTAAGACATTCTATGCTTCTACAATTTTAGATGAACAGCGAGTTCTCACATACCAGACTGCCTTTGGCTACACCCTCGAAGATGTAGAAATGGTGATCGAGGCGATGGCACAGGATGGGAAAGAACCTGTATTTTGTATGGGCGATGATGCTCCTTTAGCCTTTCTATCTCAACGTCCACATCTGCTCTACGACTACTTTAAGCAACGCTTTGCACAGGTAACTAATCCACCAATCGATCCTCTTCGTGAAGGAACGGTCATGTCCTTGGCTATGTTTTTGGGAGAACGCAGTAATTTACTACTAGCAACCCCTGAAGCAGCGCATCAAATTAAAATTAAGAGTCCGATTCTTAATGAAGAAGAATTTGAGGAATTGCAAGGCTTAGGTTTTAATACGACTAAGTTAAATATTCTTTTCCCAATACTATCTGGAGCCACAGGGCTGAAAGAGGCAATTTCCAAGCTTAGCGATGCTGCCGTTGATGCAGTGCGTGGTGGCGCAAAGTTGTTGATTTTAAGCGATCGCAATCTGAGCGCTGAGAACGCTTATATTCCACCCCTATTGGCAGTTGGAGCAGTGCATCACCGTCTCTGTGTAGAAGGACTCCGCATGAAAGCTTCAATTGTCGTGGAAACAGCGCAATGTTGGAGTACGCACCATTTTGCTTGCTTGATCGGCTATGGAGCGAGTGCAATTTGTCCTTATCTTGCCTTTGAAACTACTCGCCATTGGTGGGGTAAAGCGAAGACCCAAATGCAGATTCAACAGGGTAAAATCAAAGCTATTTCAATTACTCAAGTTCAAGATAGCTATCGTAAAGCTGTTGAAGGTGGCTTGCTAAAAATTCTCTCGAAGATGGGGATTTCACTGCTATCCAGCTATAGTGGCGCTCAGATTTTTGAGGCGATCGGTATTGGTGATGAGGTAATTGCAACTTCCTTTAAAGGAACGGTTTCGCGAGTTGGTGGTGTGAACTTTGAAGACATCGCTTCTGAATTATTTACTTTCCATTCTCAAGCTTTTCCAGAACTACAGCATAAAAAGCTAGAAAACTATGGCTTCGTGCAGTATCGCCCTACGGGAGAATATCATATCAACAGTCCTGAAATGGCAAAGGCGTTGCATAAAGCTGTGGCTGGAGACGGCTACGATCATTACGAAGTCTATAAGACTCAGCTCCAAAATCGCACGCCGACGGCTCTACGTGACTTGCTGGAATTTAAAAGCGATCGCCCTAGCATTCCTTTAGAAGATGTTGAACCTGTTACGGAAATTCTCAGCCGATTCTGTACTGGGGCAATGTCCCTCGGAGCCTTGAGTCGTGAAGCTCATGAGGTTTTGGCGATCGCCATGAATCGGGTTGGTGGTAAATCTAATTGTGGCGAAGGTGGTGAAGATCCGATTCGTTATTTACCGATTAACGATGTTAATGGGGATGGCATCTCGGCAACATTCCCCCATCTTAAGGGCTTGAAGAATGGTGATACTGCCAACTCAGCAATTAAACAAATTGCTTCGGGACGTTTTGGAGTCACACCTTCCTATTTAGTTAGCTCCAATCAATTAGAAATAAAAGTCGCCCAAGGTGCAAAACCGGGGGAAGGCGGACAGTTACCAGGTCCTAAGGTCAGTAGCTACATCGCCATGTTGCGAAATTCCAAACCGGGGGTATCGCTAATTTCGCCTCCGCCTCACCATGACATTTATTCCATTGAAGATCTCGCTCAATTAATCTTTGACCTGCACCAAATCAACCCTACGGCAAAGGTTTCCGTAAAGCTAGTTTCAGAAATTGGGATTGGCACGATCGCGGCGGGTGTGGCTAAGGCAAATGCTGACATCATCCAGATTTCTGGCTATGATGGCGGAACTGGTGCTTCGCCCTTGAGTTCGATTAAACACGCTGGTTCACCTTGGGAACTCGGCTTAGCTGAGGTGCATACGGTGTTGATGGGCAATAAACTACGAGATCGCGTTTTGTTACGAGTTGATGGCGGATTCAAAACTGGTTGGGATGTGGCGATCGCGGCTCTACTCGGTGGTGAAGAATATGGCTTTGGTACGGCGGCGATGATTGCAGAAGGTTGTATCATGGCGCGAGTTTGCCATACGAACAAGTGTCCTGTGGGCGTAACTTCCCAACTAGAACAATTCCGCAAGCGCTTTCCAGGCACTCCCGAACATGTGGTCAACTTCCTCTATTTCGTTGCTGAAGAAGTTCGTCAAATTCTAGCCAAATTGGGTTACAAAACACTCAAGGATATCATCGGGCGTTCCGATCTACTGGTTCAACGTCAAGACTTGAAGCTCGCTAAGCTCGATCTTAATCAAGTAGATTTGGGTTGCTTAATTAATCTTCCCGATACCAAGAGCGATCGCAGTTGGCTTGAACATTCACAAACTTCCCATAGCAATGGTGATGTTCTTGACGATGAAATCTTGGCAGATTTAGAAGTGCAAGCGGCGATCGCCCATCAGACTGATTTGAATAAGACTTATAAGATTGTCAATACCGATCGCTCAGTTCCTGCGAGAGTCTCAGGTGCGATCGCCAAGCATTACGGCAATTCTGGACTAGCTAGCAATCTCAATCTTGAATTTGTTGGTGCAGCAGGTCAAAGCTTTGGTGCATTCAACATCAATGGTCTGAATCTCTCGCTGGTTGGAGAAGCTAACGACTACATTGGTAAAGGCATGAACGGTGGCACAATCAGCATCAAACCCAAGCCCGATTGCACCTTTAATCCTGCGGATAACGCGATCATCGGTAATACCTGTCTCTATGGTGCAACTGGCGGCTATCTATTCGTGCACGGACGTGCTGGCGAACGCTTTGGGGTTCGGAACTCTGGAGCGAAAGCTGTAGTGGAAGGTACTGGCGATCACTGTTGCGAGTATATGACGGGCGGTGCGATCGTTGTCCTCGGAACGACAGGTCGTAACGTTGGCGCGGGTATGACAGGCGGTATTGCTTACTTCCTCGATATCGATGGCAAGTTCAAAGAGCGTCTCAGTCAAGAAACCCTAAAAGTTCAACGGGTTGTCACTGTTGCTGGAGAGAATCAGTTGAAGGAATTGATTCAATCTAGCTATGAGAATACTGGCAGTTCTAGAGCGAAGGAAATTCTCGATAACTGGTCAAGCTATGTACCGAAGTTCTGGCAAGTTGTGCCTCCTTCAGAACAGAACAGCCCTGAGGCTACCGATCAAGTTCCTGTAGTTGCAACCGTGTAACAACTTACACAAGACTTGATTTTCACTAAGAGGGCAAAAGCCCTCTTTTTGTTTTGCCATGCTTAGGTAATGTTACATAGCTACAGCGCTTTGCGCTGTAAAGTCCGACGATTGCGCCCTTCAGGTGAACTACTGCAAGCTATAGCCATACTCGTTCGATTGTCCTGATACTAACGTCACTTTGTATCGTTTTGCTGGCATAGCTTTTTCTTCGCTTGTTTCCTATGCTTTTATATTACCCGTCCACTGTACCTTTGTCTGTCTACTACTCCCTTCCCACCCAAAAAATAGGCATTATAAACTGAATAATTAGGCGATCGCAGCGAAGCCGCGCACGCCTAATTATTCACTGGGAAGGGAGTAGGTGTTCGGTGCGAATGGTCATGGCTTTTTCTTGTGTAGGCTGTCACAAAGTATTCATGAATGGCAAACTTTGCATAGTTCTATTTTTTCGCAAAAAACAACCTTAACTATTTCCGTTAAGGTTGTTTTGAAACTTATCAATCAGTGACGGTAATGATCGTGCTCTCTTCTTAAGTCAGCAAGGGAGAGTGTACAGTAAATTGTGTAAAGTCTGGGAAGTATACAGAGAGACAATCAAGACACACAATTACTAACACCAAAACCGATGAATATACGCAAAGAATTGCTAGATGAATTGCTACAAGAATGTAAAA
>CAIJEA010000150.1 GCA_903819605.1 uncultured cyanobacterium
CCCCCCCCCCCCCCACGCCTAATTGTTCAGTTTATAATGACTATTTTTTGGGTGGGAAGGGAGTATAAGTACTTGTGCAAAAATTATCCAAACCTGTAAAGTTGCGTCCCTGTGGGGCGCAACTTTACAGGTTTGGGTATGTAATTAACTATACACATCTACTTACTAAGCAAATAATTGTAAGGATTTATATGGTTTTAATACATTTTGTTCAATTTATACATTGTTTAAACACGATCTCAAACAACAGAATGCCAAGCTAACTTTAGCAGAAACTCATAGGAATATCGGGTAAAGTTTAAAACTCAATTTTGTCAATTTGAGGAAAAGAATCCGATAAGAAGTCAAATGGCGATAAAAAAGGTTTGCCAAGTCAATAGCCTAGAACGTCCCATAGAACAAGCTGAAGACAATAAGAAACTTTTTTAATAGGAAATCATCATGATGAATAAAATTGAACTAAGCAAATCTGTACCAGACGAGAAATGGGGCGAATTTTTTGATCGGTTTTCTACTGATAATCGCGGTCGATATATTTCGATGGAAATCATCGATTCTGAACTCGGCGATCAAGAACTGATTAAAAATGCGCCTTTGCTAGCAATGATTTACGATCGCCCAGACAAGGGAGATAATTTGGCGATCGAAGTAGGTAAGGATCAAATGACCTATGGTCATACAATTGATTCACCAACGGATGTTTCGACAGGACAAAACTCAAGTGGTGAGATTATCGCAATGCAAATTGCGGATGCGGCTGGTAGAAAAACATTGATTAAGCTAGAGCCTACTTAGGTATCTTCCAGAATGAATTTATTTCGCACTAGTGGCTTTAACTCCATTTAGCAATCCATTTTGTTAAAAGTGTTGCCTTTAGGACTTATGGAAAAGAACAAACTGTAGGGGCAATTCATGAATTGCCCCTACAGTGATAATTATCCCTACAGTAAGATGTTGGTTTCAAGTTATTTTGTGGAATTTTTAGCCTTACAACACTTTTAATAAATATTATTTTTTACTTCAGCATAAAACTACTAAGAAGCAAATTATGGCAGATATAATAAGTCGCGAGATTCATCTAGTCTCACGCCCAGATGGTATGCCCAACAAAGCAAACTTTGCGATCGCGCAGACTAAATTGGAACCACTTCCAGTACAAAAGGTGCTAGTTCGCAATCTCTATATGTCAGTAGATCCATATATGCGTGGTCGCATGAGCGATCGTAAATCCTATGTTCCACCCTTCGAGTTAGGTAAACCGATGAATGGTGGTGCAGTTGGTGAAGTACTCGAATCCCGTGCCAAAGAATTTAAACAAGGCGATATTGTCACTTCCAACTTTGGCTGGCGAGAATACTTCATCGCTGCTCCTCAAGATTTGCGTTTAGTCAGCAATGAGATTCAACCACTCTCTCTTTACCTTGGGGCACTTGGTATGACAGGCTTGACCGCTTGGGCTGGATTGAATCTAGTAAATGTCAAAGCAGACGATGTAATCTATATATCAGGTGCTGCTGGTGCTGTGGGAAGTGTAGCAGGACAAATAGCAAAACTGCGTGGATGCCATGTTATCGGTTCGGCAGGTTCCACGGAAAAGGTTAAATTTTTGCAAGAGGACTGCGGATTTGATGCCGCCTTTAACTATATCAATCCTATCGCTGAACAATTAAAAATATACGCACCAGATGGGATAGATGTCTATTTCGATAATGTTGGTGGTGCGACCCTTGAAGCTGCGCTTTCGGCATTAAGATTGCATGGCAGGATTATAGCTTGTGGCGGAATTTCTGGTTATAACGAAGAAAACCCACAACCAGGTCCTTCTAATCTGTTTAATATGATTACAAAACGTTTAACCATGAAAGGTCTCATCGTTAGCGATTGGCTAGATCATCAGACTGAATTTGAACGAGAAGTAGGCGGTTATTTCCAAGCAGGTCAACTGAAGAGTAAAGAAACAGTAGTAGTGGGCATAGACCAAGCTGTAGGTGCATTTATTGGACTATTTGAAGGCAAAAATATTGGCAAAATGCTAGTGAAGTTGGATTAGGCAACTACGCGAGCCTAAAGCTCAGTGAATAGTTAGTAGTGCAAGGCGAAGCCGCACACCACTAACTATTCACTGAGAAGGGAGTAGAATATCTATATAAAGCAAACTTAAGTAAAAAGTTTTTGCTTAAGTTTTGTGTTTAATTCAATCAATTCACTCATTAAATCAAACAGACCTCTGTGACACTATTACTAAAAAGCCAGTGTTGTTAAATAATGAGTCAAAATCAGCCCGATGAAACTAATCTTGAGCGGCGACAAGAATTGCAACATGATGAAGAAGCCTTCCGTCTTCGTCAAGAAGAGAATCGGTTAGACATCGCTAGACGAAGTAATACCTATATTTGGCTAGTTAATAGCATTTATTGGTTAGGAGGATTGCTGGAAATACTGCTTGGATTAAGATTTGTGCTACGTTTGTTTGGAGCTAACCCTCAAAATGAATTTGCTAGACTAATCAATAATCTTTCTGCTCCTTTTATTGCTCCATTTTCTACATTATTCATTAGTCCAACTTCAGATGGTGGCGCAAACATATTTGATGTAAATATTGTGATCGCAATTATCGCCTATGCTCTTTTGAGTTATCTTGCGGTTTCCCTGATTAGGTTTATCTTTTATCACCGAGTATAAGTAGTACGGAGATGCAACTGAACGAGCACTCATTTTGGTTTTATGGCTTTGCCTTTTTTGGAATTATTCTGACAAGGTATTTTTTAGTGGCTGGAGGAACCTATTGGTTCTTTTATGCGGTATTAGGCAAGTCATTTGTTAGTCAACATTTGCAGCACTTATCACCATCTTGGGAATCGATTCAACGGGATATTAAACTTTCTGTACTTTCGGCAGTAGTATTTGCGATCGCTGCCGCATTCATCCTATCAACCTACGGCTGGGGTATCACTCGCATATATAGCGATCCTCAACAGTATGGTCTGTGGTATTTAGGCGCTAGTTATGGAGCAGTGCTAATCCTCCAAGATGCCTATTTCTATTTCACCCATCGCTTGTTTCATCATCCAGCGCTCTTTCTTTTGTTACATCAAGGTCATCATCGATCGCGCTATCCTACGCCTTGGACTTCATTTGCTTTCGATCCACTTGAGGCGATCGTTTCTTCTCTATTTCTAGTTGGCATCGTCTTTGTCATTCCACTACATTTCATCACGCTCATTGCCGTACTCACTACGATGACGGTCTGGGCGGTGTTAAATCATCTTGGGATCGATCGATTGCCTCTATCATTTCCCCATCATTGGCTAGGTAAGTGGTTTATTGGTCCCGCCCACCATTCCATTCATCATCTCAAGTACAATTTGCACTATGGTCTATATTTCACTCTCTGGGACAAGCTTCTCGGTACTCAAGACTCCAATTACGAGAAGAAGTTTGACGAACGTCTGACGAACGTCTGACGAACAAAGTCGATTAAATACTTTTGCTCGAATACCATTTGTACGAATTATCGCAATACAAGACCCAAATAAAGACGGCGCGAAGCGCCGTCTTTATTTATTGGGTGATATAGCCATACTTTTTTGATTGCCGCGATTTATGCAATCTTCAGCAATAGGCTAATATAGGAGATTAAGCAAACTATTAACTATTGTTGCTAACCAAACTATAAGTATATTTACTCAGGCAGAAGTGCGTGCAAGCATTAGACCCACAAGAACTATATCCCTTTCACCTTGACCAGTTTCAGTTACAGGCGATCGCAGCATTGCAAGCAGGTAAGTCGGTCGTTGTTTGTGCACCAACTGGTTCAGGTAAAACCTTAATCGGTGAATATGCAATTCATGCTGCATTGGCAGGCAATCGCCGCGTTTTTTATACCACACCCCTCAAAGCCCTATCAAATCAGAAATTACGTGATTTTCGTCATCAGTTTGGGGATGAGAATGTCGGATTGCTCACAGGCGATACATCTGTAAATCGTGATGCACCGATCTTGGTGATGACCACCGAAATTTTTCGGAATATGCTCTATGGTACGCCCATTGGAGAAGTCGGCACATCACTCACTGATGTGGAAGTAGTGGTTTTAGATGAATGTCACTACATGAACGATCGCCAACGCGGAACTGTCTGGGAAGAATCAATAGTTTATTGTCCTGCTGAAGTACAATTGGTGGCGCTCTCAGCAACCGTGGCAAATAGCCAACAATTAACTGACTGGATCAATAAAGTGCATGGCGATACGGAGTTAATCTATTCCGATTTTCGACCAGTACCACTTCAGCATTCTTTCTGTAATAACAAAGGGTTCTTTCCTTTACTTGATAGCTCTAATCAGAAGATTAACCCTCGACTGAAGCCACTCACTAATAAACCTCCATCCAAGGAAGAAAGACATAAAATCGTTCCCCCGATTGGAGCCGTAATTTCGCACCTAAGACAGAGAGATATGCTGCCCGCGATTTACTTTATCTTCAGTCGTCGGGGTTGCGATAAATCGGTGACCGATTTGGGTAATGTTTCCTTAGTTAATGCAGAAGAATCGCTGAGACTAAAACCACAAATTGATGCTTTTATAGCTGCCAACCCTGAAATTGGCAAACCTACTCATATTGATGCGCTTTATCGCGGTATTGCTGCTCACCACGCAGGAATTTTGCCAGCGTGGAAAGGCTTTGTAGAAGAGTTATTTCAGCAGGGTTTGATTAAGGTCGTATTTGCAACAGAAACTCTAGCGGCAGGAATTAATATGCCTGCACGGACTACGGTGATTTCTAGCATTTCTAAACGGACAGATCGCGGACATCGGTTACTTAATGCTTCAGAATTTTTGCAAATGGCAGGACGCGCAGGGCGACGCGGCATGGATGAAGTCGGCTATGTTGTCACCGTGCAAACTCCCTTTGAAGGAGCAAAAGAAGCTGCCCACCTTGCTACCTCCAGCGCCGATCCGCTAGTTAGTCAGTTCGCACCAAGCTATGGAATGGTGATGAATTTACTGCAAACGCACTCCCTCGATCAAGCTAGAGATCTCGTAGAGCGTAGCTTTGGGCAATATCTCGCCGATCTCAATCTCGCGCCACAAATCCAGAATTTAGAGGCAGTGATCGAACAGATTGCCAAGTTAGAGGCCGATCTCGCAACGGTGGACTTGAAACAATTAGAAGTTTATGACAAGCTGCGCGATCGCCTGAGAGAAGAAAAACGACTTCTAAAAATGCTGATGCAGCAATCTGAAGAGATGCGACTCAATGATTTAGCATCCTACGCTCCTTATCTGCTGTCAGGTTCACCGCTCACGATCCGCACAAACAAAGGTTTGATCGTTCACACGGTTTTGGCTGCGAAAGTACAGGGCTCGGGGCAATTTCCTTGGTTTGTCTGCCTCGGTCAAGATAATCGTTGGTATACCATTGGGTACAAAGACATTGTGCAGGTCGGTAGTGATTTACTACTTGATGGCGATATCGAGTATCCTGCGAAGTTGCCACTACGTCCTGGGCAGTCAATAGATGGTGAAGAGACTAGTTTGGCGATCGCTCAAAAGATTCAACCATTGCCAGATCCAGAACTTGCTCCTGAAGTGATTAAACAACAGGCAAGAGTATTGGCGATCGATTCAGAGATGAATCAACATCCTGTCTCAAAAATGAGCGATCGCGGCGCAGTTTTCAAAAAAGTCAATCGTCTCGAACAGTTGCAACGCCAAATCGAATTTCAGCAAAAGGTAGTTAACGAGCGGAGACAGAGACATTGGCAAGAATTTATGAGTTTAGTGAATATCTTGCAATTTTACGAATGCCTCAAAGACACTCAACCCACCGAAAATGGCAAAGTCGTAGCGGCACTGCGAGGTGAGAATGAGTTATGGCTAGCCTTATGTCTGATGTCGGGAGAAATGGATAATCTCGCCCCCCATCATCTCGCTACTGTTTGTGCAGCGATCGTCAGCGAAAATAGCCGTCCCGACAACTGGATCAAGTTTGGTTTATCACCAACGGTCGAAGATGCTCTTGATGGATTACGTGAAATTCGCCGTCAACTGATGCCCGTCCAACGCCGTCATTTAGTAGATATTCCTGCATGGCTAGACTACGAATTAACAGGTCTGGTCGAGCAATGGGCATTGGGTATGGAATGGTTAGAGCTATGTCAAAACACCAACCTTGATGAAGGTGATATTGTCCGTCTTATGCGCCGTACAATCGATCTGCTTTACCAAATCCCCCATGTCCCCAATTTGCCATCACAAATCTATTCGGCTGCCAAGCAAGCCGCCCATCTCATCGACAGATTCCCTGTGAATGAAGTAATTTAAGTTATGGTTTTGCCCAGAAGTGTGTGTCGTCCGCGAAGCGG
>CAIJEA010000151.1 GCA_903819605.1 uncultured cyanobacterium
ACCCTGTGCAGTCTGCGATTGAAGCGACTCCGACTCAGCATTGTTGGGATGTATTGTGGCTCTGAGAGAGCTTTTCTTGCTTTCTCAAAATTTCCACACAATATAGAGCTGCAACTATGGCTGTGGTCATTACTTCGCAATTTTCTTGCTGCTACTTGGCTTTTGTCCTTTGTAGCAGCTTTTTTTTCTTGTTACCATAGGTAGCAACTTGGGTTAGGTAGTTGTGCATGATTAAAAACCAGAGCTAAAACCTGTGGCGCGCGCTGCTCGTGCGCCACAGGTTTGGGGTTTTATATTTAATTGTGCCCAGTTAGTTAGGTACTTTAAGCCACTCTAAATTATCTAGGGATTGCTATAGAATTAATTTAGGTTTAAGAGCAATTAAGTCGCTTTAATGTTGAAGGTCTAAAAACGATGAGGATATCCGATTGGGCAAAGCAAAGCATTAGCTTAGCGATCGCTAGCTTGGGATTTTGGAATATGGCAATCTCTAATGCCAATGCCCAAGTAGGCAACGTTCTTGTCTATGTTGCAGGTAATAATCCAGTGACGCTAAGTGTTGCAAGACAAGTAGTAACTAATCCTGTAATTGCTTCCGTAAATGGACAGACCTCAATAGTGGCAGGATCTTTTGACGCTCAGACCGCAGATTTCGTGACACGGGAATTACAGCGACGGGGCTTAGCCGCACAACAGACTTTGCAACCGATTAGTCAATCTACTAATGCATCGCCCTATGTGACATTACCGAGTTATCTGCCTGCCAATACCTCGGCTACTAGTATCGAAAATTCTGCACAATATCGATATGTCACCGCCATTCCAGTTAGAGGAGATGGTGCAACAGTTTTAGCGCAGGTACAAAGTTTAATTCCTAATGCATTTATTTCCAAGTCATCTCGTGGCGATTATATCTATGCTGGCGGATATAACAATCGTGATGGGGCTGAATCATTAAAATATTACTTGCGATCGCAAGGACTAGATGCTCGTGTACTCTATTTCTAAAAGCCAGACAGTTAGCGAAGGCAAAAAGATCAGCCTTTAGTTTTCTAGCTTTGATGTTAGATTTTGAGTCAATTACAGACTATTAATTTGAAAAAATTGGGTTAATTATGGACTCTATATTGAGACAAGGCAGTAATGGTAATAATGTCGCGGAGTTGCAACAACTGCTGCAAAGTAAAGGATTTTACATCGGTACAATTGATGGTGATTTTGGTGCTGGTACTACCAATGCAGTCTTAAAATTTCAAAAAGTGAATGGATTGACAACCGATGGCATTGTCGGTAGTTCGACTTGGGCAAAGCTTCGTGCTGGTAGTAATCCACAAGCGGCAGCCTTTCCAACATTACTACCAGGTTCACAAGGCTCGGCTGTTTCCCAAGCCCAACAGCTTCTTAAGGACAAGGGATATTATCAAGGTCGCATTGATGGAGACTTTGGAGTAGGCACTAGGGATGCGATCGTCGCATTTCAGCGAGCTAACGGTTTAACTGTCGATGGCAAAGTAGGCGATCAAACATGGCAAAAGTTACAAGCCCCCGCGATCGCCGATGTCACACCACAATCGCCATCAAATTCAGTAGATAACGTTGAAATTGTTCGTCCTACTCCAACACCGATCGCACCAACTCCATCGCCTACCACCACGCCTTCAATTTTTGTTCCCACCGAAACTACAACAACCTCGACTGGAACGACAGTCTCAATTCCAAGCGCAAGCCCGATTCCAAGCGCAAGCGCAATAAGTTTAGTCGATGCCGCAAATAGCTACAGTCGGGCTAGGTTAGCTAACCAAACCGCAGCGATCAACAATCTACAAGCAAATATCTCACCAGACATATTGCAGCAATTCTTTCAGCGTTGGCAAACTGCATCGGGACTAGCGACTCCAGCAGCATCTTTACAAGAAGCTCTCAGTGGTTACAACAGTGCCCAGTTGCTAAACCAAAATCTTGCTTTACAGTGGTTGCAAAGCCAACTCCTGCCCCAAGCACTCACTCAATTTCGCCAAGATTGGTCAAATCTAACCGTAGCCGCAGGAACTCCATCAGGCACACCTTTTATTCCAACTCAACCCACTGTCAGTCCATCCAATACTCAGCAACTGATTAATCTCACAGATGCGGTAAAAGCTTTCGATCGCAACAAGTATCCAAATCAAGTAAACGCTTTGGAAAAACTCCAAGCATCCCTACCCGACCAAACATTACAACAGTTTTTCCAGCGTTGGTCACTTGCCTCGGAGCAAAATGCGATCGCAATTTCTTTGGTAGATGTATTCCAAGACTACGACAGCCAAAAATTTCCTAGCCAAGTAACAGCTTTGCAATGGCTTGAAAAAGAGCTAACTACCGATCAATTAGAACAGTTTTCAAAAGATTGGCAAGTTTAAACGAAAAAAGGAGTATAGTGCCAAAGGCACTATACTCCTTTTTTTCGTTTAATTAAAAATTGAATTGCACTGCACCTTGGCGGCGGATCAGCCAACCATCCTGATTCCACTCGACGACAGTTGATGGCAACCCACTCCCTGATAGCTCCGAAATATTTATCCCATCCCCTAAAGTCATCACATTAGGGAAAACAGCATCAATTTCAATCATTTTGCGTAATGGCGGCTCATTACTTTTATTGGCGCTCGTTGTGAGCATAGCTCCAGTTTGTCGCAAAATAGCGATCGCCGTTTTGCTATCGGGAATTCTGATGCCCAGAGTTGTAAAACCTTGATTTAAATTACAACCGCGATCGCTTGCTGGTAAAACTAGAGTCACCGCTCCTGGGAAATATGTTTGAGAGATCTGTTGCCAAGTTGGCAAAGCAGGATGTTTTGTATCAATGAATGGTAAAAATTCTTGCCAACTAGCTGCCATCAAAATCAACGGCTTATCAGGCGATCGCTGCTTTAGCGTAAAAATATCAGATCGGCGATCGGGGCGTACTGCTAAAGCAGGAACAGTATCTGTTGGAAAGCTTACCAACCTGCCTGATTTTGCACCTGAGATCAAAGTCTCCAGAGAAACTAAACCCACTAAACTTATAACTCCTAAACTTAGGGACTTACACAAAATAACCGATCCCAAAATATGTCGGCGGGCTTTGCCCGCCGACATATTTTGGTTCTTTATATGGAGCATTTTTTCATTGGAGATCCCTTAAAATCCTATCAAGCAGAGATACAATCTCACCATATCTCTCTGCTTGATCAAAACATCATTATGGCGATTGTTCTGCGTCTTACCTCAACTAGCCGATACAACAGGTTTCTCTGAAATTAAACGCAAATCAACTTCTTTATTTTCCAATTCAGTAACAGTAGCAATAATCCCAGGTCCAAAAAATCGAGTTAACTTTTCTTGTTTTTGTGTCCAAGCATCAAAACCCATTAACGGTGAATGAAACCGCAAAACAAGACTGTAATGACCTTTAGTCGCCTCTTCTTGAGAAATCTCCTCATATATAGCAATCAATACAGGTCGTTCTTGATCCGTAGGACTCATCCCCAGTTTTTCCAAAACCTCATCCAAATGCGCTTTAATACCATAGCGATAACGAGTTACATCTTTTCGTAGCTGCTTTTGCGTAGGAGTTTCTTGCAACTTGCGTAAAGCTACAACTGCCTCAGATTCTTGAACAATGATAGGTACTGGGATTACTTCTGACGATTTAAATGCGAAACCTCCTAACAAAATTGGAAATCCATAGAAAAATCCAACTAAGTTTAAAGTGGAATTGCCTTGAGAGTAAGCCCAAAAGCCAACTAAAAAGAGAGCGCTGCCTACATATAAACCAATCGAAGCTAGAGATATTTTATTAAGCTTAATCATAATCAAAAAATTAACAATACTTAATAAATGTATCCGTTAACCGTATCTATTTTGCGAGTAACTATAGTAACAACTTAAAAATAGAGTAGTTTACCTAACGCAATTAAAAACTTTCTGGAGATCGTTGAAATAATAACAAAAAAATTTGCTCAAAATTCTGTCACAATTGCGTCTTCCATCGCTAGACTATAAATGTATAGATTGGGATTACACAACACCAATCTAAATCTAAGAACTATGAATAGACTCTCTGACAGTATCTTCACAGTTCTGCGTAGTACATTCCACCACTTTCGTGCTTGGCAAGCTACAATCGTCTAGGTGTAATCCCCCGTAGATAAAGTTTAGGACAGTTCGGATCTGAGGAATCTGGCATGAGCAAAGCAGCCATCGACCTACCTATTGAAATTAAGTTGCCTGTAGGCAAGCTTAGTGGAAATATCGAAGAAATTGAAGAAGACCTTGAAGATATAGATGATGAGATCGAAAAGGACGACTTAATTGATGACTCAGACGAAGAATCTGATGTTGACGACGACCCTGACAAAACTGGTAAAACGAGGGGAACTAAAAAAAGAGCCAGTCAGACCAAGAAAAAACACTTTACCGAAGACTCGATTCGACTCTACCTACAAGAAATCGGTCGCATCCGCCTACTTAGAGCTGATGAAGAAATTGAGCTAGCCCGAAAAATTGCCGATCTCCTAGAATTGGAGCTAAAGCGCGAAGAAATAGCTACCGAAGTTGATTGCCATCCTGATGATGTCCGTGAACCAGACTGGGCAATCAAAATGGGGATGCCACTCGGCGAGTTTCGCAAAAGACTCCACTCTGGTCGCCGCGCCAAAGATAAAATGGTGCAATCGAATCTACGGCTAGTAGTATCGATCGCTAAAAAGTACATGAATCGTGGACTATCATTCCAAGATTTGATCCAAGAAGGAAGCCTCGGGCTGATCCGCGCTGCCGAGAAATTTGACCATGAAAAAGGTTATAAATTTTCGACCTATGCGACATGGTGGATTCGTCAGGCAATTACTCGTGCGATCGCCGACCAATCCAGAACAATCCGCCTCCCTGTCCACCTTTACGAGACTATTTCACGGATCAAAAAAACTACTAAGTTACTTTCCCAAGAAATGGGGCGCAAGCCAACCGAAGAGGAAATCGCCACTCGCATGGAGATGACAATTGAGAAATTGCGCTTTATTGCCAAATCAGCCCAACTTCCTATCTCCCTAGAAACACCAATTGGCAAAGAAGAAGACTCTCGTCTTGGTGACTTTATTGAGTCTGAAGGTGAAACTCCTGATGATCAAGTTGCCAAGAGCCTTTTACGTGAAGACCTAGAAAGCGTACTGGGAACTCTTAGTCCCAGAGAGCGAGATGTTTTGAGACTACGTTACGGGCTTGATGATGGGCGAATGAAAACCCTCGAAGAAATCGGTCAAATCTTCAACGTCACCCGCGAACGTATCCGCCAAATCGAGGCTAAAGCTCTCCGCAAGTTGCGACATCCTAACCGCAATAGCGTTTTAAAAGAGTACATACGTTAATTGAAAGTAGAGGAAGCGCAAAGCGCCTCCTCTACTTTTTTGGAGTGAGCGTTAAACAAGTGTTATAATTAAAAGCCTGTGAAAAAATGACATCCTTTGAAAGTAAGTAAGTAACAGTTATGACAAAACGCACTCTACGCGGCAGTGTACGCAAAAAGAAACGCACCTCTGGATTTCGTGCCAGAATGGAGAGTCCTACAGGCAGACGAGTTATCAAAGCACGGCGTAGCAGAGGTCGGGTTAGATTGACCACTGTATAAGCTTTGTAAGACAAGCTATATCAGATTTTATTCCCAGCATTATTGGTATTTGTTAATTTTCTTGTTAATTTTTTAATTAACTTTCTAGTGCTTCCTAATCAAAACCGTCTACGACGGCGAGAAGATTTCGCAAAAGTATATGCCAATGGAGATCGCTACAGAGGCAATTACTTAAATTTGCGAGTTCTTTTTGATAACAATGCCAACCTAGATACAAGGATAGGCATAGTTGTAAGCAAAAAAGTCAGCAAGTTGGCGGTAACCCGTAATCGTTTTAAGCGCCAGCTTCGCGCAATTTTTCGGCAACTTCTGTCACAATTGAAACAAGGAATGCAAATTGTTGTAACAGTAAATATTGTTCAACGTATGCCAAGTTATCAAGAAATCTGGGAAGATCTACATAAGTTATTAGCAAAGGCGAAGGTTTTGCATGGCAATTAATGAGGAAGTTTATTACGAAGGCGCACCTCACATCGGCGATCTAATTATTAGCTTGCTGGTGAGTATTTTTGTGATCACAATTCCTTTGGGTGTTGCCGCGATCGCAAGAGCGCTTTGGGTACGCTATCGAATTACCAACCGACGCATTACCGTCACAGGGGGCTGGAGAGGTCAGACCCGTACAGATGTTGTATATGCTGAAATTGCCAAAATTGTTACCGTTCCACGAGGTTTAGGCAGTTGGGGCGATATGGTATTGACTCTAAAGGATGGCTCTCGCCTTGAGCTAAAGTCTCTACCTAAATTTCGAGAAACTTATGAATATATTGAATCGAAGTTAAGCTTGAAAGCGCAAGGTAGTAGTGGCGCAATCGGCAGTAAGGCATAAAACATTTGAAGATCGCCTCAGAAAATTTAATCTCAGGCGGTCATAATTTTAATGAGTGATTTAGTTATCATTCGGATGCAAACCCAACAGTAAAGTAGAAAATGGATTTCGGTGTAGGTTTTCTTTCCAACAACATAATGTTGCCTTTCCTAGATTTTTTCTACGGCATCGTGCCGAGTTATGGATTGGCAATTATTGCATTAACTTTGGTGGTTCGTTTTGCGTTGTTTCCTGTGAGTGCAAACCAGCTTCGCAGTATGCGCCGCATGAAAATCGCCAACCCAGTAATGCAACAAAGGATCAAAGAGGTTCAAGAGCGTTATAAGAGCGATCCTGCCAAACAGCAAGAGGAGCTAGCTAAAGTAAACTCTGCAAACTTCAAAGAATTTGGAAATCCTTTGTCGGGATGCCTACCAGCGATCGTGCAACTACCAATACTGTTTGCCCTGTTTGCAACCTTAAGGGGATCGCCCTTCGCAGACATAAATTACTCTCTAAACTTTCAGATATCGACACCAGATAGTCAAGCTGAAATTCAACATCAAGCTTTTACTTCGCCTAGCCAAAATGTTTACTTTGCAGATCGTGTTCATTTCCCAGTTCTTGCAACTGCTGTAAATGGAACAAATTTAGCGATCGGTGAGCAATCTAAAATTATTTTGCAAACTGCTCAAGGCAAAGATTTCAATGCACTAGCTACTGAATACCCTGATGTGGAACTTACGCCTATATGGAAAGTTACAAAGGGTCAAGATTTAGTTGAGGTTTTAGATGACGGAACCGTAGTTGCCAAGCAAGCTGGTGATGTTACAGTTCAAGCTACAGTACCGGGACTTGCCTCAAATAAAGGTTTTTTATTCATCAAAGCTCTTGGTAAAACTGGTGTAACCAATGCTGATGGCAGTATTAACTGGGACATAGTCATTATGGTATTGGGATTTGGGGTCAGTCTTTATGCTAACCAAGCAATTTCCAGCGGCTCTAATCCTAAGAGCGGCACTTCAACGCCAGAGTCTTCTCAGCAAGACACCATGAACAAACTTACACCAATTATTTTTTCGGGTATGTTTTTGTTCTTTCCTTTGCCATCAGGTGTCATGCTTTATATGTTGATTGCCAACGTCTTTCAGACATTGCAAGCATTTATTGTTGCTAAAGAGCCATTGCCTGAGAACCTACAGAAATTAGTTACAGTTTCGGCAAGTGCCTCTTCTAGTAAGACAAATGATGCAAAGTCAATTTCTGCCAGCAAATCAGAATCAAGCAAAATTCCATTTGATGCCAAGGCTAATCCGACAACAGTGGTAGATGATAAAAGCAAAGACAGCAAAAACCCAACTAAATCTGCTATACCATTTGAACCAAACTCTTCCAAGAAAAAGAAAAAGAACTAAAACTGGTGTAGTCAGCTTAAAGTGATGACTACACTTAGAACTTTTATTAAAACATGGAGTGAAAAATTACTATTTATGGAAGATGCTTCTGCAAGTGCAAATTGGCTTCAAGAGCTTTTAAGTTTGATGGGTTATACAACTTCGGTTGATATCCGTCTAGCGGAGGCATCTCCAGAACAAGTTAAAGTTAATTCTAAGAGCTATTGGTTAGAAATAAATACTGGTGGGTTGCAGTTACCACAAGTTCAGAGTTTGATTGGTCAAGATGGTACAGTAATTGATTCATTGCAATATCTGGCTAACACAATCTTAAATCGCTATGAGTCTTCAGAGTTAAATCATAGCCAGAACCATAATTTTTATACAATTGAATTAGATGGCTATCGGACAAAGCGTCTAGAGAGTTTAAGCTCTCTAGCAGAGGAAGCATTGCTTCAAGTTCGAGACACTAAAAATGAGTTCGTAATTAAGCATTTGTCGTCTGCCGATCGCCGATATATTCATCAGCTTTTGGAAGAATTCCCAGATATTGAGACTCATAGTCAAGGTAGAGAGCCAAATCGTCACTTAATTGTTAAGTTGGTGCAAGTCTGATGGAAAAACTATATATACCTCAAATTGCAAGAGCTGTAGATGCTACCGAGTCTTTTGAATTTAAGGAATTTATCGGAGGGATTGAGACACTAACTCCTGTGCAAGGATTCATCAGTATTCGTCATGCTGGTTCTTTTATTGAGGTTAGTGCTAAAGCCTCAACAATAATTACCCTTACATGCGATCGCACATTGGTGCAATTTAACTATAGGTTAGCGATCAATGCTTGTGAAATGATCTTGTTAGCCGAACCGTTACCAGAAAGCGAATATCCAAAGGAAAGAGAGGTAGAAACAGGGGATCTAGTTGAGTCTTTATCTCCTAATGGATATTTTGATACTGCTACATGGTTGTATGAACAGCTAATTTTAGCTATTCCTTATCCCAAAATTGCTCCAGATGCACCTGCCCTGAATCTAACAGATAACCCTAACCCCACCTTACAGTCAGAGGATTCTATAGATAAGCGCTGGGCAGCTCTAAGTTCTTTACAGATATCTGAATAAAGCTATAAATTCTAATTTTTATACCAATAGAACAGATAGATATGACAAATCAAAACCCAAATAAATAAAGGCGGCGCTTTGCGCCGCCTTTATTTATTTGGGTTTTCTGTCTTTAGTAAAACTTGCGTTGCGATACTTAACTCGCGCAAGCAAATAACTTACTGAGTTGTTCTTTTTCTGTTACATTTTCAATGGCCTGAGCAATTTCCTTTGCCTTATCACGCTGACCGATCGCCCAGTATGTACTACTAATATCCGAAAAAGCTCTGGAGCGAATATTAGGATCGATCGCAGTTTTAGCGATCGCTAGGCTATCTTGCAAGATCGGATCGACTTTTTCTGTAAAGCCGAACTCACCATAAATACTGGCAATGTTGTTGAGAGCAAATAGTTTTTCATTTGGTTGAGTTAACTTTTGAGCAATATCTAATGCTTGATCCCAAGCTTTACTAGCCTTCTCGATTACCTTAATGTCTTGATATTGACGACCGACTTCAACTAGTAAAGTAAAAACATCAATTGAAGGCGTAACTTGACTCAGACCTGCCAGACTTTGATCGAATAACTTGATAGCTTCATCAGCCTTCTTTTCTTTAGCATAGGAGATTGCCACATTTGCAATGCCAACACTTTTCTCGACTAATTTATCATCAAGATTACTAATCACTTCTAGAGATTTGTCATACTGCTTTGATACTAAATATTGACTAGCAACCAAGAATAGCGAACGCATTTTCAAGATATCGGTATTGGCGATCGCAGTTTGTTCCACAACCATAGGATCATCTAGCGGCAAAGCTTTCTCGTCTTTAGGTTCATCTTTTTTCAAGCCTTTAGTTGCTAATTTAGGAGCAACTTTGTTTATAGCAGCTTTAGAATTTTTTGCCGATTCTTTGGCAGAGGCAATAGTACTATCACGAATTGCATCAAACTCTTGGAAGACTGCCGATAGAGAAGCAACAGCCTTGGGATGATTTCCAGCCTGTGCATAACTACCTGTAATCTCAACCCTCGCCCTAGCTCTGACATTACGATCTTCGATCATGGATAACAAATCAGTAGCTGCTGAAATTGAAGCTTCAGACTTGAAGTCATCACCAATCTCGGTATAAACATTTGCGATCGCAGAAAAAGCCCGCGATCGGACGTAGGCATCAATAATCTCAGGTGTTGCTTTAGTCGCATCAGCCAATAAATTTTGAGCAATCTCTTTCTTGCCTGCTTCACCATAAGCTTGAGCAATTTTGATATTGGAGAAAACTCTGTCAACAGGATCGGAAAATGTTTTGGAGATTTTCAAAGCTCCATCTAAAGCCTCTGATGCTAATTTGGGCTGTGCTGCCTTATTCAAACGGCTGGCAGTATCTAATAGGGTAAAAGCTTTTAGCGCTGGAGATTCAATCAAATTAGCCGCAGCTATACTTTTTTCTAAAACCTTCTTCGCTTGATCGGGACGTTGCAACTCTAAATATTTCCCTGCGATTTCGGTAAAGGCTGCGACCTTGGCTTCTGGAGAGCCACCTGCGTCTGCTAAAGACACATAGCACTGAAGTGGTACACCCTGAAATTTGGGATCTCCAGTATTTTTAGGACTAGCTGCCCATACTGTACTTGTTGTGGTTAAATTGACCAGCACAGCCAAACAGCCAGCTAGCAGCCGAATCCATATTTTCCGCATAATTTATTCTGTCCTTGTATGGATTATTGATTGTAATGTCTTTTGGATTCTACCCAATTAGATCGGAATCACAGCAATACTTAATTCTTGGGCGATTTTAAAGTAGGTATCTCAACGGACATAAAACCTAAATAAAGGCGGCGCTTTGCGTCACCTTATATTTGAGTTTTGATTTATACTACTTTCTTTCTTCGCATTGCTTTGCTATACCTTAAAATCAACGATTGTTTCTGCCTTTGGGCAGAGAATGTAAAGAAAGATTGCTAAAAACCTTAAAATCTGTTACATTTCTCAATGTAAAAGTAATTAATTCATAGGGTAAATCGATTATGTCTGACGAAAACCGTAACGTATGGAATTGGGGTTTCACCTCTGGTGCTGAAAACTGGAATGGTCGCTTAGCAATGATCGGCTTTGTATCAGCATTAGCAATCGAACTAATTAGCGGTCAAGGCGTATTACATTTTTGGGGCATCCTGTAATTTTTTAATATTCCCAATAAAAAAACTCCTCGTTTATGCGAGGAGTTTTTTTATTGGAGAGAAAGTATTGTTATTCAGCAGCTACTACTTCTGCTTCTGCTAATGGGGACTCTGCGTCAGGAATTTCTTCAGCACTTTCTTCGATGGCTTCTGGCTCAAGTTTAATAGTCAGATAACGAATTACGTCATCAGCGAGACGCATTGATTTCTCTAGGCTCTCAATCGTTTTTGGAGTTGCCAAATAATTGACTTGAATGTAGATGCCTTCACGGTGACCTTTAATGTCATAAGCTAACCTACGTCTACCACGATGTTGAATCGTAATATCTTCCGATTCTTGTTGTACTAAGAAATCTTGATATTTAGCGATCGCTGCATCTGCTTCTTGATCGGGAAGATCTGGGCGCAGAATATACATAGTTTCGTACAAACGTTTAACAGTCATTTAGTTGTTTCCTTACGGGCTGTAGTTGGCTTCTGTATGTTTATTTTTTAGAAGCAAGGATCTCTTATCATATCGTGGCAAGGTAAATAAAAGCAATAAACTAAACAAGGAAAAACATAATTTATGATTTTTAAGATTTTATTTGGTAAACGTATAATTAAACGATAAGCTTTACAAATTCGTTTACCCAAATTACATTAAATCCAAAATAAAAATATGGCATTCGGGAATAATACGATAGCAAACGTCTTAATAGTAGAGGATGAACTTGTTACTGCCAACGCACTTTCAGATGTTCTATCAGACTTAGGCTACAAAGTTCTCGAAATAGTCGATAGTAGTGATGATGCGATCGGCTCTATTAATAAGCACATCCCCGATATCATCTTAATGGATATTAAATTAAGAGGGTTAGATAGCGGCATTACTGCGGCTAGTGAAATTCAGAAAATAGCAGCAATTCCCGTAATTTATCTCACCGCCTTTAGCGATCCTGAAACTTTAGATCAAGCGATCGCAACTTCTCCCTATGGATACCTCACTAAGCCACTTAGATATGCCGAGGTCAATATGGCAATTATGGTTGCCTTAAAAAAATTTAGAGAAGAAAAAATATTACAAGAAGCTTTAAGCAAAGAGAAAGAACTTCATGAATTAAAAGCTCGGTTGCTCGGAATGGCATCTCACGAGTTCTCTACCCCAATGTCTGTAATTAGATTATTGATTTGGAAATTGCAAAATTTTGAAGAGCAATTAACCAAGGAAAGCAGAGCGAAAAACCTTGCTTCAATCCAATCAGCTATTAAAGATATTAATTGGCTACTTGAAGAGGTCAAGTTTATATCCTGTTCTGAATCTGGTAAGTTTCCCTTTCATCCTGAGAATGTCGATGTCAATACTTATTGTCAACAATTAGTAGAAAGTTTTCAGGCAGAAGATAACACATGCAAATGTCAAATTCAATTCCGTATTCATGGTAAATGCCAAAGATTAAAACTTGATAAGAAGTTACTCTGGCATATACTTATGAACTTAGTTTCTAATGCTATTAAATATTCCTATGATGGAGGCACTGTTAATGTAGATATAACCTGTGATTCACAGCAGGTAATTCTTAGCATTGGCGATCGTGGTATTGGCATACCTGATGAATATCTACACAATTTGTTTTTGCCATTCTTAAGAGCTGAGAATGTCGGAAGTGTCAAAGGTTTAGGCATGGGATTATACATAGCTAAACAAGCTGTGGAAGCGCATCAAGGCAAAATAACTGTGGAAAGCGAATTGAACATGGGCACAAAGTTTACAGTTGTTTTACCCTCAGCGGATACTGTTTTAAATCAATGATTAGAACATATATAGAAAGAAAGAGATAGCTAGGTCAAATCAAAACCCAAATAAAGGCGGCGCGAAGCGCCGCCTTTATTTGGGTTTTAATTCCTAAGCAAAACTTTCATTGCCATTACCAAATAAGTAGAGACATACATTAAGCGAATCTCAAGAGAAGCTCTAAAAGTATTACATAGCAGAACTTTTAGAGCTTCTCTTGATTTGGGTTTGAGAGTAAAGCGTTGTAAGACCCAGAAGAGAGTAGCGGCGTAAAGCACCACTACTCTCTTCTGGGTATAGAATTTCTAAAGTGCAAATAGTTATATTTTTATTCCTTTAGAAATAACTCTTTAGGATCATTTTTTTAAGAGTTTAACTCTCGATCGCCAGTTAAAATTAGAACCAATAAAATCTTAGAAGCAAGACAGAGAGGGAATAGTCTCCCTTAGATTAACTATCGATCGCAACATCTAGGCATATTACAAATGTGTTTAATAATACTTTACACATAGCAAAAACAGATGTAAGGTTCTATTCATGTTAAAAGTCTGTATAAATTTTCCTTTATTACTGCATAGACCATGATTCCCATTGGAGGTAATGTCATGACAGAACTGGGGATAGACTTGAAAAGTCATCAAATATTTGCTCACCGCCGAAAGGCTAACTAGATTAACTCTGACCAAACAAATTTTTTAAAACTCAACACGTATAGAAGTTTGGTCACAGTTTATCTGAAACAAAATTATTTCTTGTCTTACTTTTCTTTGTGCAAGTTTTTACTAGTGGCATAGGCTAGTAAATCTTGCATCCATAGAAGATTAGTGAGACCTCAATATTGGAGGTTTTATGAATGTTCGTGGTAAAACGGCTCTAATAACAGGAGCCTCGCGAGGTATTGGTCGAGCGATCGCTTTAGAGCTAGCTCAACAAAATGTAAAATGTTTGATTTTAATAGCGAGAGATCAAGAACGTTTGCATTCTGTCGCTTTAGAAATAGAATCTTTGGGAATAGAAGCGGTGAGTTTACCTCTAGATCTATCCCAGACAATCGAGGTAAACATTGCGATCGCCCAAATTTGGAGAGATTTTGGTCCCATTGACATTTTGATTAACTGCGCTGGCGTAGCACATCAATCATCCTTTTTGCGATCGCGTTTACAAGATGTGCAATCAGAAATTGAAGTTAACTTGCTTGGCATGTACGCAATTACCAGAATGGTGGCGCGACGGATGGCGGTACAGCGCAATGGCAGAATCATTAATGTTTCTAGCCTAATGGGTAAGGTTGCCGCACCGACAATGGCAACTTATTCTGCGACAAAATTTGCGATCGTGGGATTTACCCAGGCCTTACGCAGTGAACTGGCGGCTTATAACATCAAGGTAACTGCACTACTTCCATCTCTTACTGATACTGATATGGCACATGATTTACAGTGGTTCCGATGGGTTTCACTAATGACTCCTAAACAAGTGGCAAAAGCTTTGATATCTGGACTAGATCGAGAAACCCCTGAAATCCTTGTTGGATGGCAAAGCCATCTAGCCGTATGGTGTCATCGCCTTTTTCCATCTCTAATGGAGAGAATCTTGCTATTCGCCGCTCCTAAGATTATCTAAACCTAATCAAGATTGAGAAGTTGCTTTGCAACTTCTCAATCTTGACTATATAGAAAATCTAGAGATCGCGTAATCGCATACATATTGACATTCCAAGTACGTTCTTTGGTAAAAACGTAATTATGCAAAACACCTTCAAATTGCATTCCCGCTTTCTCTAGGACTCTTGCCGAAGCAAAATTATCCACAGCACAAAACCCTTGAATTCTCAGTAAATGCATTACATGAAAGCCAAAAGCGATCGCCCCTTTTACCGCCTCAGTCATCAATCCTCTTCCCCAATAGGACTTTGATAGAACATATCCCATCTCAGCACGACGGTGGACAGATGTAGTCTGTAAGCTACAAGTCCCGATTAATTTGCCACTCTCTTTCTCAATAATTCCCCAAGTGATTCCCATTCCAGATCTGCATATCTCAAGGGCGATATTGTTTAAATAATCATAGGTATCATTAATAGACTGATGTGGCTCCCATAAAGTATAAGCCGTGACATCAGGATCTCTGGCATAAGCAAAAATGTCCTCTGCATCAGCGAGCGCTAGTTTACGAAGAATGAGACGTGGTGTTTGTATAGTTAGTAATTGATCTGGCAAATTTAGCATAGTTTGTATTTTGCATAGAGGTGGCATTTTATGTCACCTCTATTTTATGAGTATCATTTCTAGGAATGTCGCTGAATATCGCTATAAATTGCTACACAATGCTTTACATTTCACCTAGGTACTACAGACTAAATGTAAAGTATTAAACAGTGATAAGTGCCTATAAAAATATTTCTAAGTCCAACCTCTGAAAACTAATACGAAACGATTATGACTATCGCCTCAGTTGCTCCTAGTAAGGTTTTACCAAAAGTTCCTGTTGATTCTAAAACCCGTGTGAAACAGTTTATGCAGGGTTTGCAGGATCATATTTGCCAAGGTCTAGAGGAGCTAGACGGCAAAGCCAAGTTTCAACAGGATCAGTGGGAACGCGCTGAAGGTGGCGGCGGTCGCTCTAGAGTAATTACCGATGGAGACTACTTTGATAAAGGCGGAGTAAATTTTTCTGAGGTGTATGGCTCTCAGTTACCTCCAGCTATTTTGCGTCATCATCCTGAAGTTGCAGGTGAAACATTTTATGCAACAGGTACTTCGATGGTGTTACACCCAAAAAATCCTTATGCACCAACGGTTCACCTCAATTACCGCTATTTTGAAGCAGGCCCAATCTGGTGGTTTGGTGGTGGGCTCGATCTCACTCCTTACTATGGCTTTGCTGAAGATGCTCAGCATTTGCACTCTACGCTTAAAGATGCCTGCGATCGCCACAATCCTCATTACTATCCTGTATTTAAGCAATGGTGTGATGATTACTTTTATCTGAAGCATCGCGGCGAAACTCGTGGCGTAGGCGGTATTTTCTTTGACTACCAAAATGGTGAAGAAGGACTTTACAAAAATAGTAATGATTCCACTACTGCTCAGGTCATGAGTGATGAAATCGGCGATGTACCTCGCACTTGGGAAGAGATTTTTGCCTTTGTCAAAAGCTGCGGTAACGCCTTTCTTCCAGCCTATACACCGATTGCAAATCGTCGTCGCAATACAGAATTTGGCGATCGTGAAAAACAATGGCAATTATACCGTCGCGGTCGTTACGTAGAATTTAACCTTGTCTACGATCGCGGCACAATTTTTGGTCTACAAACCAACGGACGCACCGAATCAATCCTAATGTCACTACCGCCTCTTGTACGTTGGGACTATGACTACCATCCTGAACCAAATACTCCCGAAGCTGAATTACATGAAACTTTCTTGAAGCCTCAAGACTGGGTTAATTGGAAAGCTTAGTGTAAAAAAGCACCCCGTAAGGGGTGCTTTTTTATGTAATCCAACCTCCTAACCAATCCAAACATTATGAGAGTAGTCTAGCCAATATTGCACTAACCATATACTTGATAAGCCTAATAGCCATAAAAGTAATTTACTTATTTTACGTGATGGAAAACACTGACTAATACAGGCGATCGCAAAAAAGAAATAAGGAGTTCCAAATATAAAACGCCTTAAGCTAGTTAGTTTCTGATCGCTAAAAACAATGATAACTGTATGCATTAGAGCGAAATATATACAGAACCAAAATACATAGCTATTGGATAATTTTTTAGCAGCTTGAGTTAAATTGACTACCTTTAAATTATTTAGCTTATCTGAAAAATTACTTCTTTTAAAGTCCAAGCCGTAGAATGCTAAAAAAGCTGGTGGATAGCAAAAAAGTAATATCCATTGCCAAAGCGTGGGAATTACAAAAGTTAGTTTTCTAATATTAGCGGATATAGAAATTAACCATGCTGTAATTAATGCTATGAATGGTGAATATATTGAGATAAAGTCAGCATAGGTTAATGGAACAAAAAACAACTGAGGATAAAATCCTAATTGCTTACCCCAATTAGCTTGATCGTGAAAAGGTGCAAAAAAATCTCCCCTTGTTCCTAAGCAGTAATATCCATAGATACAGTAGCCAATGATTGCGCCAAAGCAAATCGTTAGAGACATTACGCCGTAAGTTTTAAGTATTTTTAAGGAATCTGTACTATTCTGAAATCTATTTATTACTAAAATTGAGCCTAATGTAAGCAAAGATGCAAATATTGCTTGAATGAGAAAAGGTCTTGTCAATGAAAGTAATAACGACAAAAGTAATAAAGATATCAATAGGAATATTGATTTAACATTCTTAATAGTTGATTTTGGAGTTATTGTCAGACAACTTAGAACCATTAGCAACATTAAGCTCAAAAAAGAAAAAACTCCTTCCGTATAACCAATCATCCTAAAAACTGAAATAGGATTTATGACATATAGTGCTGAAACTAAAGATATTATTCTATAGCTTCTAGAATTTCGGAATAGCAGTAATAAAAACAAAGGAATACTAATTAAAGATAATAAGCAACCAAAAACACGGAAACATAGTGCTGCATCATCTACTGTTTGAGGTTTTCCCAATCTATTAATTAGCCAAGGCCATAGTGGATAAAATGCATTACAAGTTTGATGAACAGCTAAATTTGAATAATGCTCAATATCATAAAAAAGCTTAGTGGGAGAGTTAGAAAAAAAGCTTGTAAAAATATGTGGATTTATGATAGCAGCGATTAATGTACAAAGAAAAAAACCTAAGATGATGAAAATCGATATTACAAACGTACTGAATTTCATTAATGATATAAATTGGATTCTTAATCGATATTTACTTTAGTATGGCTTAAATAGAAAATCAGCTCTGATGTCAACTTACAAACAAATTTTTACGAGTTAGGAGGAGATTATTACGTGTTAGAGATTAATAACCTAAGTGTTAACTATGGTGGAATTCAGGCTCTACAGGATATAAGCTTAACTGTTAATGACGGAGAAATAGTTACTTTGATTGGTGCGAATGGCGCGGGTAAGACTACAACATTAAGAACTATTTCTCGACTTGTATCGCTTAAATCAGGTCAGATTATATACAATGGCAAAAATATCACGAGTTTAAGACCAGATCAAATCGTTCAAGTGGGAATTGCCCATAGTCCAGAAGGAAGAAGGGTATTAGCAAGACAGACCGTACTAGATAATCTTGAACTAGGAGCATTTTTACGATCGGATCGCTGGGGCATCAAAGCCGATATCGAAAAACAGTTTCAGATTTTTCCGCGACTTGGCGAGCGCCGCGATCAACTCGCAGGAACCTTAAGCGGAGGAGAGCAGCAAATGCTGGCGATCGCGCGTGCAGTAATGAGTCGCCCCAAATTGTTACTACTAGACGAGCCAAGTTTGGGATTAGCGCCGCAAATTGTGCGAGAAATCTTTAAAACAATCGATAATCTAAATCAATCTGGGGTAACCATTTTATTAGTAGAGCAAAATGCCAATTTAGCGTTACAACATGCTAATCGTGGTTATGTGATGGAGTCAGGAGAGATTACATTTGAGGGACAAGCATCTGACCTATTGCTTGATGAAAGAATTCGTCAAGCTTACTTAGGATAGAGAATCACTTTACTTCACTAGGAAGGGAGTAGGGGTCGCGCAGTAAAGCCAGAGGCTCAATAGGTGAATCAGGGAGGTGAAATAAAGGAAGAAATTGATAAAATTAAAATTGTAGCGAAATCTAAAAGCAGCGAATAGTATGCTGAGCGTGAACTTAACCCATCTAATCGAAGATGAAAAATGTTACGAAACAGTGCGACAGATGCGATGGACAAGAGGAGTATGTTGTCCCAAATGTAAAAGCTCAGAGGTGATAAAGCGCGGCAAAGATGAAACACAACCAGCCCGCCAGAGATACCAGTGTAAAACTTGCAACGCCAACTTTGACGATCTAACCGACACAATATTTGCAGGACATCATCAACCCTTACGGATGTGGATTTTGTGTCTGTATTTGATGGGATTGAATCTCTCGAATCGACAAATTGCCCAAGAGCTAGATCTAGACAAAGATGTGGTGCAAGATATGACCACCAAATTGCGAGCAGGTATTGACCAAAGCAAGCCAGAAGTAAAGTTATCTGGGGCAGTCGAGTGCGATGAAGTGTATGTGACGGCAGGACATAAAGGCAAACCCGAAGCAGTTAAAAAAAAGGTCGCAAAGGAAGACGTAATAGGCTCAAAGGGATGCGGGGGCGGGGGACGCTTGAAAAAGAAAAACCACCCATCTTCGGCATGATTCAGCGCGGTGGTGAGGTAGTAATTCGCATGGTAGAAAATGTGCAACAACGCACTATTGAGCCTCTGATTAAAGCAACGATTGCCTTTGGTACGATGGTTTACACTGACGAATATGCTATCTATAACCCTTTACAAGATTGGGGCTATGCACACCAAACTGTTTGTCATGGTGCGGGAGAATATGCTAGAGATGAAGATGGTGATGGTTTTTGTGAGGTTCATGTCAATACAATGGAAGGCTTTTGGTCGCTTTTGCGCTCTTGGTTACGACCTCATCGTGGTATTTCTCAAGAAAAGTTACCTTTGTATTTGAGCTTCTTTGAGTTTGTTCATAATGCAAAGAAGAGGGGTAAAGCTTTGTTGAGTGCTTTGCTGGTCTCTCTCCTTTCTTTACCTCCCCGAAACACCTATTGAGCC
>CAIJEA010000152.1 GCA_903819605.1 uncultured cyanobacterium
ACACAACAAAAAAAGACAAAAATATTAATAAAACATGATTTATATCTAGATATAGATATACCCAAAACTTCTCAAACACGCTCTTATCCTCTGTTACCTAGAAGTGAGTCTCTCCCGCATAGGGAGAGACTCACTTTGTTTTTTTTTAATTACACTGAGCTACTTAATTAATCGGTAACAACACTTCAAATTCCGTGCCAATAGTTACATCACCTTTATTATTCAAATAAGGCGATCGCAATACAATTTTTCCGTGGTGCTGTTGAGTAACGATTTGATGGCAAATGGCTAAACCTAAACCAGTACCCTTTTGACCTTTAGTGGTAAAGAAATTATCAAAAATGCGGTCTTGAATTTCTTTAGGAATTCCTAAGCCATTGTCGGCAACCTTGATGGATAACCAATTACGATTATCAATCTCAGCGATCGCTGAAGTAATCATGACCAAGGGCTGCCAATTAATTTCTACTTCAGTCTGGACATTGGAACGCCCTGAATGAAATTCATCTTTATGAATAAGCTGCTCGCGCTGCTTGATTAAATCGGGGCGAGAACTCAAATCCACCAATACATCGAGAGCATTACTCAGCAAATTCATAAACACTTGAATTAGGCGATCGCTATATCCATTAATCTTAGGTACTTCGATATAGTTCTTCACTATCTGGACATTTCTAATTCTGCCACTGAGAATGGTAAGGCTACTTTCCACGCATTCGAGCAAATCGATCTCCTCTGGTGTAGCGTGATCTTCCATATGAGAAAGGCTCTGTAGCGTGTCAACCAAACGGCGTAGATAGCGAGATCCAGATTGAATACTACGAACCACCTGTGGTAGATCGGAGCGGACAAAATCCCAATCAACTTCCTCAAGGGTTTCACTAATAGTTGGTGCAGAAGCTCCATATTCTTTTTCGTAAGCCCTCAAAATCTTCATTACACCTTCGATGTAGGTTAAGAGGCATTCTGTATTACCATAAATAGACGACACTGGATTGCGGATATCATGGGATACCTCGGCAACTATTTGTCCCAGACTTGCCATTTTTTCAGTTTGAAACATGGTTGTCTGTGTTTGTTCGCGCAATAGCTTTGTGGCTAGTTCGTGAATATAGGACTGCGCCTGCAATAAATCATGAACATCCAATACGGAATAAATATCGCCATCAAGATGTACGATCACAGGCTCATAAATTTCGTCGCTTGTACGTCCTAGCGCTAACTGAGATGCCATGACAATTGGCATATTGCCATGCAGCTTTAGAACTTCTACTTGAGCTTGCTCGTATAAAACTCTAAGAGGTCTTTTTGTAAACAACTCAATCCCATAGGGGCGGCTTAAAAATTCTAAGAATCTGCGGCGAGACAACATTCCCACATAATTATCTTGTTCGTAAAGTACGATCGCAGGCAAGAGGGGATTGTCCTTAAAAAGCTGACGCGCGATCGCGCCAATTTGATCTAAATCGAGTTTGATATTATATAAATTTAGCTGGGAAATATTGGAATCGAGTGCTAATTGATGTTTGGGAATATCAGATGATTCACTATCAGTTGATTCCATTTCAGGCTCATTTGCCATAACCATTAGAGGAATCAATGCCATCTTACGAGCTAATTCTTCAGTAGCAGCTTGCCTGATGTTTCGACCCTTAACTGCGCCTCTATCAACCTGCTTTTGTTGACGCTTGAGGTTATTAATAGCTATTCTCAAAGCTTCATGTTTGATTTCTAAATCTAAGGCCTTGGCAGCAATTTCAAAAGCTGTACTTAAATTATCAATAGAAATCTTGGGCAATAGATCAATAGCTCCTCGACGAGTTGCCCAGCGTTTTTCAACTTCTTTGATCTGGATTTGTCTAGGATTGACCAATAAAACTTTTGAATCAGGTGCATTGTCCGCGCACCATTTGCATAGTTCAGTTGCAAGTAACGATGTTCCACCCCCATACCTTATCCCAATATCAGAAACGATCAGATCGGGCAAAGGCTGATTTGATTGACGTTTTTTATCAAGTAGCTTAAGTAAATCTTCGGTTTCAGGCGCTGCCCATACTTCAAGCTGATGCGATGACAAAGCATTATGCCATATCAAGGATTGCTCTTCTGATAGCTGAGCCAGCAAAACAGATTTAACCACACAACCCCCAAACATAAAAAATTGTAGTAAATGCACATTATCGGATGTCAATACATGTGTGCAAGAGAAAATAGATAACCAAAACTTAACCTAAAGTTAATTTACATGTCGCTTAAGTGGCAGTCTGAAGTCATTTGTGCGTTTCAATAGGGCTTCAGCTAAGACCAGTCAACGATCTACCCTAGAGTCGAATCCTCTCTCAATCATTTGGCATCCATAAGATGCTTGCAACGCAACCCTCTTATGATTTCCTGCTATAGCAACGCAAGATATAAAAACCGACATAAATAGAGGCAGCGCTTCGCGCCGCCTCTATTTATGTCGGTTTTATATAGCAATCCTAAACAAAGCTTGCATTGCTACATAAGTGCATACAAGCTCAAAGCATTTATATAGCAATAGAGTTAGAAATAAGACTTCGTACCCTTCTAACTTTATTGTTATAAAATGGAGAAAACGAATTGGATTTTCTCATGACACGAATTTGCATTCTTGGTGGCGGTTTTGGCGGTTTGTATACTGCACTTAATCTCTCACGTCTACCTTGGGCTGTCATGCCTGAAATTATCCTTATTGATAAAAGCGATCGCTTTTTATTTACACCATTTCTGTATGAATTAGTAACCTCAGAGCTACAAGAATGGGAAATTGCACCAACATTCGCTGAACTAATTGCTGATACGGGTATTCAATTTGTTCAAGGACTAGTTACCAATATTGATGTTGAAGGAAAACAAGTAGAAGTTAATATTGGTCAACGAACTGTTATCGACTATGACCGTCTTGTCATAGCGATCGGTGGCGAAACTCCCATGAATCTTGTCGATGGAGCTTCTGACTATGCAATTCCATTTCGCAATCTCAATGACTTCTATCGACTCAATAGCAAACTGGAGCTATTAGAAGTATCAAATCGCGACAAGATCCGCGTATGTATTGCAGGTGGAGGGAGTAGTGGTGTAGAACTTGCTTGCAAAATCGCCGATCGTCTCAAGGAAAGAGGTCGAGTGCGCCTTGTTGATCGCAATGACAAAATTTTAGCTAGTTCTACAGATGCTAATCGAACTATTGCCGAACTTGCCCTTTCTCAGCGTGGGGTATGGACTGATCTCAACACTAAAGTTTCTCAAGTAACTGATAGTGAAGTTACCTTAGAATATGCTGATGGAAGTGACACATTGCCTGTTGACATTGTACTGTGGACAGTCGGCAGCACGTTCTCAAAAGTATTACGAAATCTTCCATTCGATCATAACCGTGAGGGAGCGATCGCAACCGAGCCAACTTTGCAGGTAAAAGGATGGTCAGAGGTATTTGCGATCGGAGACTTAGCAAATTTGCGTGACTCTAATGGAAATATTTTGCCATCTACCGCGCAGGTTGCCTTTCAACAATCTCAATACTGTGCTTGGAATATCTGGGCGAGTCTCAACCAGAAACCATTGGTGAACTTTAGCTATATTCCCCTCGGTGAATTTATTAGTTTAGGCATTGATGGCGCGACTGCTTCAATTTTCGGTAAATTTAGCGTTGACGGATTGCCTGCCCATTTCATGAGAAGGTTTGCCTATTTGCTGAGAATGCCAACCTTTCAGCATCAATGGAAAATTGGTACTCATTGGCTAACTAAGC
>CAIJEA010000153.1 GCA_903819605.1 uncultured cyanobacterium
CCCCCCCCCCCCCCAACTCTCTTTTGGGTTTTATGTCCCGATACACATGGCGTTAGCTATATAGTGAAGTTTGGCTTGCATAGTGATAGCAGTCCTAAGGCACGCCTGTATCAAATTTTGTCTTTTATAACGAAACCCGCTGTTGTGTAGCATTAAACACTTTGTGTTTGTCAATACATCTCATAATAAAATTATATATTTTTTAATAATTATTATTGTGCTAATTACCTGCGATCGCATAGCAGCAAAAGCTTCTCCACAAGCGACTTTTCTGAAGTTAGGAAACGGAGTTACTTTAGTACATCAAGAAATTTCAACAGCAGCAGTTGCAAGCGTTGATGTATGGGTAAAAGCTGGCTCAACTAGCGATCCTGAGCAATTACTAGGAATGGCACATTTTCTAGAGCATATGATTTTTAAGGGGACTGACTTGATCGCTCCTGGGGAATTTGATCTACTGATTGAGTCTGAAGGTGGGATCTCCAACGCTGCCACTAGCAACGATTACGCCCATTATAAATTTACAGTTGATGCTAGTCGTTTCGCGATTACAATGCCCTATCTTGGTCAAATGTTGCTTCATGCCAAAATAGATGAAGATGAGTTAGAGCAAGAGCGGTTGGTGGTACTAGAAGAACTGCGGCAAGCTATAGACGATCCTGATTGGTTAGCGTATCAACATCTGATCGAGACAGCCTACGGTTCCCATCCCTATAGTCGTCCAGTACTAGGCACAGAAGAATCAGTTAGTAAAATTACCGCATCTCAGATGTGCGATTATCACCGAGCGCATTATCGCCCTGAAAATATGACCGTGGCGATCGCAGGAGCGGTAAGCCGTGAGGAAGCTATAAAAGTTGTGGATGCAGCTTTTGCTAGCAATACTTTTGACAGAAATATTGATATTTTTCAGAAGAATTGTGTAATTTCCGTCGAAGATATTTTGACAGCCCCAACGCTCCGCCGCCATAAGATCAGATTGCCTCGTCTTCACCAGAGCCGCCTTAACCTTGCATGGGTCGGTCCTAGCGTAGCCAATTTAGAAGATGCAATTCAGCTTGAGCTTATATCAGCAATTTTGACTGAAGGAAGATCGGCTCGGTTAGTCCAAGAATTGTTAGAAGGATTTGGCTGGGTACAAGATATTGCCAGTAGTTTTGCTGTGCAGCAACAGACAGGGCTATTTACGATCTCAGCTTATTTAGAAGAGGATTATCTAGAACCAGTCGAAAACAAAATTATCCAACAAGTAACTGATCTTTTAAATAATCCGATATCTGAGGCGGAACTCAATAAAGCAAAGCGATCGCTCTGTAATCAGTTCATCTTTGCTTTGGAGTCTCCTAGCCAATTGGCGAGCTTTCTGGGATATCATAGCCTGCTAGGTTGCGAAACGCTTTGTACTGACTGGTCAAACACATATTGTGAAATCATTCGTAAAGTTCAGCCTTCGGGATTGCAATCTTTGGTCAAAAAGTATCTCTCACCAGAAAATTACGTTATTACGTATGTTGTTCCTGAATCTGTGAGAGATTAGTTCTGGTGCATAGGGTCGCATCTAATCTAGGTTTTATAAGTTGGCTAAGAAAGACTTGTCTCAAACAATGTCAAAACGAATAAGCGATCGCTTAGTGCTATCAAATGGCATTGTGGTATTAGTTACCGAAAACTCAACGGCTGACATTATTGCAGCACGTTGTTTTTTTGCAGGTGGTGAGCGCGTTGAAACCTCCGCAAAATCAGGACTAACGCATTTAGCCGCATCACTAATGACACGCGGTACTGAGCAATACTCCTCGTTGGAGATTGCCGAACAAGTTGAGTCGATTGGTGCATCATTGGGAACAGAGTCCTCAAGTGATTATTTTGTACTTTCACTCAAAACCATCTCCTCTGATTTTCATGATATGTTGCTACTAGGTTCAGAGATCCTGAGATCGCCTAGCTTCCCCAACAGTGAACTTGATCTCGAAAGACGGCTAACTATTCAATCTATCCGATCGCAGCAAGAACGTCCATTTACGATTGCCTACGATCGCTTACAAAATCTCATGTATGGCGAGCATCCCTATGGATTTTCCAGCCTTGGGACTGAAGAAAGTATTAATGCGATTAACCGTGATGACTTAATTAATTTTCATCAAAATCATTTACGTCCCGATCAAATGGTTGTAAGCATCGCTGGCAGAATTTCTTCAGAGCAAGCGATCGCCCTTGTTGGTGAAGCTTTTGGTGATTGGCATATTCCCAATGCACCCAACTTGATTACTACCCCTACACCAGTTTTTCAACCTCTATTAGTGACCCACGAGCAGGATACACAACAGGCAATCGTTATGATTGGCTATCCTGCGCCCTCTGTTAGTTCGCCCGATTATGCTGCCCTGAAAATTATTTCCACCTACTTAGGTAATGGTTTATCGAGTCGCCTATTTGTAGAGCTTCGAGAAAAACGAGGACTTGCCTACGAAGTTTCCGCATTTTATCCCACTCGATTAGAAGCTTCGCAATTTATTGCCTATATGGGAACTGCATCACAAAATACTGGTACGGCTCTAGAAGGTTTGCGCCATGAATGCGAGAGACTAGCTTCAGTCTCACTCACGGATGAGGAGCTAAAAATTTGTAAGAGTAAATTGCTTGGACAATATGCTCTCGGCAAGCAAACTAATAGTCAAATCGCACAGGTGTATGGCTGGTACGAAATCATGGGTCTAGGTTTAGAGTTCGATCGCCAATTTGTAGAAGCGATCGAATCGGTAACTTTAGCTGATGTCCAAAATGTAGCCCAAAAGTATTTTGCAATTCCTGCGATTTCTGTAGTTGGCTCAGCGGATGCTTTGAGACAATTAGAAAAATTAAGATCTTCTACTTTCTAGATTTTTGTGGGGTAAGTGTACATTTACAAACTCGTTCTGTAAGCCCTGACAACCCAAATCCCCATCAAGCTCTACGGCTTCAGGAATGTTACTTACCCAGTCCTCTTCGTCCAGTTGTTTCTTATCATGGACTTTTCCTGCTTTGGCTTTGCTCAGTAAAATGATCCGCTTTTTACGGGTACTATACCTGTGGTGTGTTTCCGTTTATGCCGTTTTTTTCCTGAGTAATTGTGAAGTTGCTTCTATACATCACTTTTGTTTCCCGACAGGTCTATTAGTAACTGATGTTACGTAGAATAAAGATCGTCATAATGATTCCATGTCATCTTAAGAGAGGATTTGGCGACCAAATCCCTACATATTTGTAAAGGTAGGGGCTTGATATCCAAGCTTGTGATTCTAGAGATACCCAATCACAAAATCAAAAGAGATACCCTAAACTAATTATAGAAATTCTATCAAAGTCTACGGAAGTATTTGATTGCGGCGATAAGTTTGCCGATTATCAACAACTAGAGAGTCTCGAAGAATACGTTTTAGTTAAAACGCCTTGAATGCTTACGCCGCAACCAAGAGGGATTATGGTTTTTAAAATCATATTCTGAAGAGCAAGCAAACTTCCAGTTATCAACTATAAACTTTGAGGGTAAATTTACAGATCTTTATGAAGATGTCATATTTTAGGAATGATGATGATTACAACTTATATCGTAATCAATCAATTCATGCAGCAAATCAAGTGTTATTCGGTCACAGTACGGTAATAGATAAGACCAGTCAACACCTTGCCGAACATCAATGCAATTACCAATCAACGCCCAAAATCGACTCTCCCACTAGATTATGTACCGTTTAGAATCTGGATAGGAGTTGCCGCCAGTA
>CAIJEA010000154.1 GCA_903819605.1 uncultured cyanobacterium
CCCCCCCCCCCACGCCTAATGATTCACTGGGAAGGGAGTAGATTTATAGAATAGGGAAATGCCATTCACTCACTGCCCTAATTTTTGCGATCAGATGTCCAAGTTCCGTAGTGGCTTAAGATTTTTTTGATTAAAATTTGAGATTCAGAGGGTATTGTTGGTGCATAAGTAAGCCATAGTCCACCAATTTGACTGCCTAAGTAACTAAATTCAGAACTTTCTTGCCAAAATAATTCGACCTTGACATCTTCAATCTGTTCAATATGAGCTGCTAGCTCTCGATACATGGCTAAGGCAATATCGGGATTATAAATAATCTTGTATTGATTAATGTTTATTTCCCCACTATGCACTTTCTAATTCCTGTGTATCTAAAACATTGGTGATTGGCTGAGTGCCGATTATGCAGCAGTTGACTTCATCTATACATACCTTTCCCCATTGCAAAGCCCAACGCACTAGTGCGACACGATTATCAGTTTTGGTTTTAGTCAGAATATTACTAATGTGATTATCAACAGTTCGCTTACTGATAGCAAGTTGAATGGCAATATCTTGATTGGTTAAGCCCGCAGCCACTAGTTCAATCACTTGAAGTTCTCGCTCAGACAGGTTAATTGATGTATTAGTCAATGCGTTTGGAATTGATTCGGCAGGATTGGTCATGGTAGCGAGGGTGGATTGCGCCAATGTTTCAGAATATTACTCATTCTGGCGGTTAACTAATGAGTATAATTTCTTAGTCGAGATTGTGTCAATGAAATCAGATTGTCCGATCTAGGCTGAAAAATGTTTTTAACTAGGAGTTTCGTCACTAAGCTCATATTAAAGTATAAAATCCAGACGTGATTGGCCTGTTCCCCCTTAGGTGATTCTGGGGTTTATGCCAACAGAGATTCTATCCATTTTGGTGGATTTGGGATCGGATTTCCCAATCGATCGAGGACAATCCAAGCGACTAGATGTACAAGTAATTGATAGGCAAAGTTACTAAAGATAATCGCTCCGACTGCAAAAATTTGGATCGTTGCAAAATCTGGTTGTTCGAGAGAGCCAAAGAGTTGCATTAGCCAATTTAGTAGCCCAGTAATCTGAACAATTGAATAAGTCCAAACATTTTCGCCCAATAAAACTGATAGAAATGCAAATTGGAAGGCTGTACCAAGTGAGCCAATCATTGTAGCAATACTGAGAGAACTCGACCAAGGAAAATCTCGTTTCCATAAATAGCCCAAGGTTACTCCAACTAAGCCATTCGGAACAATGTATTGAATGCTGCGAGTAGGTCCCATGAGGATTGCTAGTAGTAGGGCTGTTACAACCATTGCCATCCATGAAGCGCGGCTATTCCAGCGTAAGAATGCCAATGCTGTAGGTAATGGAAAAAGCATTCGCAGCAAAGGACCAAGGGGAAAATAGTAGTTGATTAGAAACAACATAGCAGTAGTGCTGGCTAGAAATGCAGTTTCCACCATTTCACGAGGATCTGTATGCGGCGATTTGGACATTTATATAGCAATTTGCAAATTAGTAAATTCCAAATAATTTTCAAAAAGCCTTGCATCGCAAGGCTTTTTGAAAATTATTTGTTTTTAGTTATTATCGCTAAGCGCAATAACTTAGAGGTTTTCAGTAGGTAATTCTCTTGGGGTGGTGTCGGGAAAGCGGCGACGCAAACCATATAGCCAAACCAAGCCAAAAATACCTGAAGCGATCGCGGCGAGACTGAGCAATTGTGCTGTCCGAAGAGGACCAACCATTAAACTATCGGTGCGTAAACCTTCGATCCAAAATCTACCGAGACTATAGGCGATCGCATAGATCATTGTAATTGTCCCAGTTCTGAGCTTGGGAAATCTTAGGAAAGCAAATATCAAAATTGCAAATACACCAATATTCCAGAGTGATTCATAGAGAAATGTAGGGTGAAAGTAAGACTCATTGACCAAGTCTGGAGGACGACGATTGATGGGAATAAATAATTTCCAAGGTAGATCTGTGGGACTGCCAAAAGCTTCGGAATTAAAGAAGTTACCCCAACGCCCGATCGCTTGACCTAAAATCACCGCAGGCATAGTGATGTCTGCCATCATCCATGTGGAAATCTGTTGGCGTTTACAAAAGATGGTTGCGGCGATCGCCCCACCAATGATTGCCCCATGAATGGCGATGCCGCCTTCCCAGATTGCGAATACTTTGTACCAAGGTTGAGTTTGAAAACGCTGCCACTCAAACAGAACATAGTAAAAACGAGCGCAAGGAATTGCACCGACGACTAACCAGATCGCCAGATCGCCTACTAGATCGGGATCGATATTGCGTTTTTTAGCAAGGGTTTGCGCTAGGACTGTACCTAAAATAATTGCAGAGGCAATCAGCAATCCATACCAACGGATCGTAAGTGGACCAAGTTCAAAAGCGATCGGACCTGGAGATGTAAATTCAAAAGCGAGTGGTAACAAGTTAAGCACTTTTCCTTTTTCCTTTTTACTTGTAACGTATTCCTGCTTGCTTAAGTCGATTAAGTGCTTCACCTAAGCGATCGCAATCAGCGATCAAACTGATTCTGACATAGCCTTCACCACCTTTACCAAAGGCACTCCCAGGTGTAAAAACTACACCTGTACTCTCTAATACCTTTAAGGCAAAGTCGGCGGAAGTCATGCCTTCAGGAACAGGAATCCAGAGATACATGGTGGCATAGGTTTTAGGAATATCCCAACCTAGCTCGGCTAGTCCTGAAATCAGGAAATCACGACGCTCTTTGTAGCGATCGCATACAGCTTCTAGGTACTTGTCGGGTAGCTGCAACGCCGTCTCTGCTGCCACTTGGATCGCAGAAAAAATCCCATAATCGAGATTTGTTTTAAGAGTGCGTAAACCTTGAATCACATGACGATTGCCAACTACAAAGCCAACCCGCCAGCCAGCCATATTGTAGGTTTTCGATAGTGTATGAAATTCTACACCCACGTCTTTGCCACCTTCAATTTCTAATAAGCTGGTCGGTTGATAGCCATCAAAAGCGAGTTCGGCATAGCAAAGATCGTGAACTAGTAAAATCTCGTATTTCTTAGCAAAGGCAACTACTTCTTCAAAAAATTCACGGGGGGCGATCGCGCCAGTAGGATTAGCAGGATAGTTAAAGTACATTAACTTAGCGCGTTGGGCGACTTCTTCAGGAATTGCCGATAGGTCAATTAACCAGTTGTTTTCGGCGCTAAGAATCATTTCATAGATCTCGCCACCAGCCAGTAAGGGTCCTCGAAAATGTGCTGGATAAGCGGGACTCGGCACAAGGACAATATCACCTGGATCGATATAGGCGATCGCTAAATGCCCTAAACCTTCCTTAGAACCAATCAAAGGTAATGCTTCACCTTCAGAGTCAAGTTGCACGTTGTAGCGGCGTTTGTACCAGTCTGTAATAGCACGTCGAAAACTAGCAGTACCTTCAAAAGGTGGATAGCCATGATTTTTAGGATTTTGTAAAGCGGCGATCGCTGCTTCTACTACTGGTTCAGGAGTGGGACCATCGGGATTACCCATACCGAGATCGATTAAATCTAGACCTTGCTCTTTCGCTCGTTGCTTCAACTCATCTAAGCGGGCAAAAACATATTGAGGGAGTTTTTCTAGTCGCTGAGCAGGTTTGAGCCAAGTCTTCATTTGTGTTTTGAGAGCGTATAAGGTGTGTAGATGAAGGAAGCATACCCTTTGAATGCGAAGAGTGTGATTCTTTCATAAATGCAGTAGACTTTCGATCTTAATAGAAATTGTCTCGCGATCGCACGTGCTGTTAACAAAGCAAACAGTTCGCTCTGCACTATTTTTACTTTCTAGGTTGAACGATAGCCATAAATCAATGGTATTTGTCAGTTTAATGATAATTTATAGATGGATTTTTATTGAAATTTCGTAAATGCTTGCGGAGTATGGCTTTGAGAATTTTTCGGAAATTTGATGATTTGACAACTTGTTAACTTTTATGTCGAAAGACTTAATACAAGTTAACAAATTCTTAATACAATTAAAAAAGTGTAAGTATTTATCCTCATCATGTCTGTTGCAGAATTTCCTTGGCTGACGACAATTCTCCTGCTACCCCTTGTAGCAGCCTTTGCAATTCCCTTCATACCTGACAAATACGGTAAGAATGTGCGATCGTATGCAATGGCAGTGGGATTTATTGAACTATCTTTAATGATCTACGCATTCTGGAGCCAATACAACCTGCATGAAGCAGCGCTCCAGATGAATGAGACCTACCCATGGATTCCTCAAATTGGTTTAAATTTTTCACTAGCGGTTGATGGTTTATCCATGCCGCTTATTTTATTGACAGGCTTGATTACGACCTTAGCGATTTTTGCAAGTTGGAATGTCAAGCAAAAATCCCGACTATTCTATTTCTTGATGCTTTGCTTATATACCGCTCAAATTGGCGTATTTGCAGCCCAAGATTTATTGCTTTTCTTCTTTATGTGGGAATTGGAACTAGTCCCTGTTTATCTGCTAATTTCGATTTGGGGTGGCGCGAAGCGTTTATACGCGGCGACAAAGTTTATTTTGTATACAGCGATCGGTTCGATTTTTATTCTCGTCGCTGGTTTAGCGATGGCTTTTTACGGGGATGTCACTACATTTAATTTGTCAGAACTTGCGATGAAGCAATACCCGATCGCCTTTGAGTTACTAGCTTATGCAGGTTTCTTGATTGCCTTTGGTGTGAAATTGCCAATTTTCCCTTTACATACATGGTTGCCCGATGCTCACGGGGAAGCATCTGCACCAGTATCGATGGTATTAGCGGGTGTATTACTCAAAATGGGGGGATATGCCTTAATTCGTTTCAATATCGAAATGTTGCCTAATGCTCATGTTTACTTTGCGCCTTTGTTAGCAGTTTTAGGAGTAGTTGGTATTGTCTATGGTGCAATGTCTGCCTTTGCTCAACAAAATCTCAAACGTCGCCTAGCTTATTCTTCGATTTCCCACATGGGTTTTATCCTAATTGGTCTAGCCTCCTTTAACGATCTCGGAGTCAGTGGCGCTTTGTTACAAATGCTTTCGCATGGATTGATCGCCGCCGCTCTGTTCTTCCTTGCGGGTGTTACCTACGATCGCACGCATACCTTAATGATGGATGAGATGGGCGGTCTTGCTAAAGTTATGCCTAAAGCTTTTGCACTGATGACTGTTGCGGCGATGGCATCTTTGGCTTTACCCGGAATGAGTGGCTTTGTGAGTGAGTTGAATATTTTCCTAGGTATTACCACCAGTGATGTCTATTCATCTGGCTTCAAGGTTGTGATGATTTTCTTAGCTGCGGTGGGTGTGATTATTACGCCCATATATCTGCTTTCAACTTTGCGCCAAGTCTTCTACGGTAAGACAAGTCCAGATTTACATTTCGATCGATATTTTAGCGATGCCAATCCTCGCGAAGTGTTTGTTGCGGTTTGTTTGATCGTCCCGATTGTGGCGATCGGATTTTATCCAAAGTTAGCTACTCAAATCTATGATGTAAAAACGCTAGCGGTGACTCAGCAGGCTCGTGATGCCTTCAGTTTGGTTGCTCAATCAAGTCCACATCTTTACTCATCGGGCTTAATTGCTCCAAATTTACTGCATACAAGTCCCCAATCTCTATTAGGAATTGTGGAATAGCCGAGAAACTCTGCAAGGATCGAAAAAGAGCGACAATCGCTCTTTTTTTGTTTTATGCCATCGTTATGACAACTCTGGAATTTGCACAGGGCATTAGCAGTAAGTGATTTACCTAAAGCTTTAGCTAGTCGAGGCGGCTCCACAGCAACGACCAGACCATTAGTCCCAACTGACTTACTTGCCGCGATCGCAAAGCTGCCATGATTTGCGCCAACATCCAAGAAAGTATCGCCTTCACACAATAAACTTGATAAAACTTTGGTATCGGTATCTTGGGTAGCGAGTTCATTGACCACTTGAAAGAGTCGCATGTCAAGTGTGGCTAAAAACACTTGATACCCCGATAGCTGCATTTCTCAACATCTATCTGGCGAAAATTTAACGAAAATGCCTGACAAGAATTTAAATAACGAACTTCCCCCTTTGACGTAATTGTTGCCAGTTAAATTGAAATACAAATAGAGTACAAACCGAAGATTTGGTATAAAGGTGGCAACTGTTTACTAAGGTCAGGATTCAGGAGCCATCCTAAGACAGAGCGGTAGAGCCAATCATCAGGCTGCGCTAATTTTTCTGGGTTTGGGCTGTGAATGTTTTGCATCATAGAAAATTTGGTTTGAAAGCTTAAATGAAGCATTTTTGAGTGTATAACGTGAGACCTTGGTCTGATTCTTAATAATAATTACACAAGCAATAAAACCTATATGAATGCGATCGCCATTTTAGATAAGGTCTCTTATATTTATCCAAATTCAAAGGAGACAGTATTAAAAGATATATCACTAACTATTAATAAAGGAGAATTTTTAGGCATAATTGGAGCGACAGGGGCTGGTAAAACCACTTTATGTCTTGCACTTACAGGGATTGTGCCGCAATTCTATGGAGGGCGGTTCTTTGGAAAAATTACGATCGCAGGTTTAGATAGTCTTGAGCATCCTGTAAGTGAATTAGCTCGTCATGTCGGGATTGTCTTTGAAGATCCTGAAGTACAAATTACGGCAACATCGGTTGAAAATGAAATTGCCTTTGCTCTAGAAAATCTCTGCGTACCTCGCGAAGAAATCCTGAGGCGCATTCCAATCGTCTTAAAATCAGTACGTCTCGAAGGGTTTGAGAAGAAAAATCCTCAAGAACTTTCGGGCGGTCAAAAGCAAAGATTGGCGATCGCGGCAGCACTAGCATTACAACCTGATTTGTTAATTCTGGATGAGCCAACTTCACAACTCGATCCGATTGGTTCGCAAGAAGTCTTTGCCACCGTCAGAGAATTAAAAGAGGAACTTGGAGTAGCGATCGTGATGGTCTCCCATGCTGCCGAGGAAATGGCAGAATTTTGCGATCGCATCGCCTTACTATCTGATGGCAAATTACTCGCAGTCGGAACGACCGATGAAATTTATGCACAGGTTGATTTGTTAAAGCAAAATAAATTGCGCCCTCCCGAAGTTGCTCAGGCGTTTAATCAAATCCAGCAAAAGGGAATTAATATTTCTAAGATTCCTGTTACTTTAAAATCAGGAATTGCCAAGTTAGAGTTATTGCGATCGCATAGTCAATTACTCCCACCACCAGAATTTAAAGCACTAAACTCTTGTAGTCCCAATTTAAATAAGCGTCCTGTTCTTTCAGTAAAAGATCTCCGTCACACCTATGATGATGGAACTGAAGCATTAAAGAATATCTCACTAGATATTTACGAAGGCGAATATGTTCTCATTGTCGGGCAGAATGGCGCTGGTAAAAGTACCCTTGTGAAGCACTTTCTCAATCTACTCAAACCAACAGAGGGAACTGTACTGGTAAGCGATCGCAATGCTAGAGAACTATCGGTTAGTGAGCTTGCTCAATCGATAGGGTATCTCGCTCAAAATCCTGACAACCAAATCTTTAATACTACCGTTGAGAAAGAAGTTTCTTTTGCATTACCCTTTCTTGGTTACAAGCCTGAAACCGTAGAACAAGAAACAGCACGCAGTCTCAAAGCAATGCAACTGTGGGAACATCGTCACGCCCATCCATTGTCTTTACCTAAAGGAGAACGCGGACGCATTGTGATTGCAGCTTTATTAGCGATGAATCCCGATATTATAATTTTTGATGAACCGACTACAGGTCAGGACTATCAGGGGACTGCTTCGATTTTAGAAGTTAGTCGTCAACTGCACCAGATGGGCAAAACTGTGATTGTAATTACCCATCATTTATATCTTATGCCCGAATATGCAGATCGCGCGATCGTGATGGGAAAAGGAACGATTTTGCTAGATGCGCCATTGAGACAAGCCTATCATCAAACTGATTTGCTGGAGTCCACTTATCTCACGCCACCGCAGTCTGTCGTACTATCACAAAAACTTAGTGAAATTAGCGATCGCCAATATTCTCTAATTACCCCAACAGAATTTGCCAATTGTTTTGCTTCTATAGCAATGCAAGAGATAGCTGGGACAAGTCAAAACCCAAATACATAAAGATGGCGCGAAGCGTCATCTTTATGTATTACGCAAAACTTACATGGCTATATTCAACACCTCTAAATTGTTACAACTAAATAACTAATATGAAATTCCAAACAGTTAAGTATGACTCTTTATTTACGCGCTTAGATTTTCGATCTAAATCAGTGGCGATGTTATCGATTACCGTCCTTGCTTTTTTATGGGAAAGTCCGATCGCTGGCGGATTATTGATGCTTAGCGTGATTATTTCCTGCATTCTTGCAGGAGTTAGGCTTAATTATTTAGGAACTATTATCAAGGTAATGATTCCCTTCTATATTTTTCTGATTTTGAGTATGGGATTTTTTAATGTCGAGCAGATTAAATTACTGATCCACAAATCAGAACTCACATCTATCTTAAGTTTGCCAAAGACATGGTGGTTACTAGGTGGTGCAAAAATGAGTTTGGAAGGAACACTTTACGGCTTAAACATTGTCTTTAAAACCCTGACGATGATTTTAGTCATTCCATTAGCTATTTTCACAACTGATGTTAATCAAATGACTGTAGGCATGGTACGCGCCAAAATCCCTTATAAGGTCGTGTTTATCTTTTCGTCAACTTTACGATTTGTGCCATTACTACTAGAGGAAGTTCAATCTATTATTGAGTCACAGCGTTTACGAGGCTTAAACTTTGAGAAGATGGGTGGATTAAAGAAGGCGCAGGTTTATGCAAAGGTTGCCGTACCTTTGATTTTAAATTCTCTTTCAAAATCACAAAAGTTAGAGATTGTTCTGCAATCAAAGGGATTTTCTGGCAGTTCTAATCGTACATATTTACATGATTCTACATTGACAACACCTGATTACCTTTTAATGATTGCTTCTATTTGTCTATTTATCATCGCGATCGCCCTATACTTTGGCTTGGGAATTGGGAAATTTGCATGGCTAATGTATTAAGAGTTGCGGCGAGAAGCGCCGCAACTCTCTTTGGGTTTTCGCTAAAATGTCGAGATCGCTATGCTAGGAGAAGTTGAATGGTGCTAACCAGTTGCTTGAGTTTCACAGGCTTGGCAAGGTATTCATTAGCTCCTGCTTCTAGACATTTTTCGCGATCGCCTGTCATGGCTAGGGCAGTCATGGCAATAATGGGAATATTAATCAAATTGGCATCGCAGCGAATTTGCTTAGTTGCTTCTATTCCATCAACTATTGGCATTTGGATATCCATCAAAATCAAATCAGGATGATGAATTTTAGCAAAAGCGATCGCCTCCTGACCATCCTTTGCCAAGATCATTCGATAGCCCTTTGCTTCGAGATAGCAAGAGACTGTGCTGACATTAGCTTCATTGTCATCCGCTAGTAAGATCAAAGGCGCTACTATTTGTTCAGATGTTTTTTGGTGAGACTCTGTATCAGTATTAGGCTCAGACTGAGAAGCTGATAAGGAAGAATTATTATAGGGAATCTCTACTATAAAGCAGCTACCTACACCAATCTCGCTGGTTAAGGCTACTTTACCTCCATGCATTTCTACAAGGCGTTTTACGAGCGCAAGTCCTAATCCAGTTCCCACGTATTGTCGGTTCAAAGCACTATCAATTTGGATAAAAGGCTGAAATAGTTTCTGGATATTCTCTGCTGATATCCCGATTCCTGTATCAATTACGGCAATCCTTAGATAGATAGGAGCATCCTGCTCGGCAATGGAGCTAGAGACTTCTAGGGTAATACTTCCACCTTCTGGAGTGAATTTGACAGCATTATTGAGTAAATTGATCAAAACTTGACGAATGCGCCGCTCGTCTAGCATCAGGTCTGGTAAATTTGCAGAAATCTTGTTAATTAATTGAATACCTTTTTGCATTGCCTGCTGTCTGATAAATGCCATGCTCGATTGGCATAGATTTTCGATGGATGTGGCAGCTAATTCAAGGGTGACTTGTCCAGACTCAATTTTTGCGACATCGAGAATGTCGTTGATTAATTCCAAAAGATGAGTGCCACTGCGCTCAACGGTTTGCAATGCTTTAATTTGTCGATCGGTAACCGTACCAAAAACTCGATCTTGTAAGGCTTCGGTCATACCTAAAATGGCATTGAGAGGCGTGCGCAGTTCATGACTCATATTGGCAAGAAATTCATCTTTGAGTCTGGTCGCACGAATTAACTCTTCGTTAGAGATCTCCAGCTTTTGGTTACTTTCGGTGAGTTTTGTTTCTGTTAGTTGCCTTTCGGTAAGTTCTTGCTGCAATTGCTCAAATAGACTAGCCTGCTGAATGGCGATCGCCAATTGATAAGTAATTTGTTGACTAAAGTCAATCTCGGACTGCTTCCAGTGGCGAGTTGTCCCACATTGATGGATACATAGCAAGCCCCACAACTCCTCACCGCGCATCAATGGCATTACAATATTTGCCTTTACCTGAAACCGTGCCAATATATCAACATGACAGACTTTTGCCCCGTTGTTATAGATGTCATCGACGACGTAGGATCTGCCCTTGGCATAGAGAGATGCATAGTTGTCGCCAAATGTGTGATCGTGGACGCGAATGGCGATCGCTGAGGAAAACCCTTCGGCTACAGATTCGGCAACAAATTCGCCATCATCAAAGTTGGATTCAGGATAGAACTTAAAGATGCCGACCCGATCGGCATTGAGGAAGTTTCGCACTTCCTGCACAGCAGTTTCAAAGATAGTTTGCAGATCTAAAGATTGCCTGATGCGTTGGGTAATTTCTCGTAATAGTAATTCTCTCTGAGCTTGCTGACGAACTACTTCTTCAGCAAAAAGGCGTTCTTGCAGTTCGCACTGAAGTTGGGAGTAAAGTTCTGATTGCTGAATAGAGATCGCTAATTGGCTAGCAATTTGTTTGAGCAGATCAATTTCCCAACTTTGCCATTGGCGTGGGCGATCGCATTGATGGGCAATCAGCAATCCCCAGAGTGTCTGATTCTGAACGATGGGAACGACAACTTTGGCTCGAACTTGAATCTCAGCAAGAAATTCTATTAAGCAAGGTAAGACATTCTGTTGGGGATCTTCGCGATCGCTAAGGACGTATATCCTTCCCCGTACATAGCGATCGTAATTGACTTCGGGAAATACTTCTTCTGGGTAGACAACATCCAAAACTTTAGACCAATTTGGCGAAACGGATTCCGCGATCGCCGCCCCCGTGCCTTCTGGAAAGACTCGATAAATTAGCACGCGATCTGATTGCAAGACCTGATGAACTTCCTCAACAGTAGTATTAAGGATCTCTTCTAGATTTAGAGACGAGCGTATCTTTTGGGTGATTGATGCTAGTAAGCGTTCCTGATTTGTTTTCTGTTGTACTTGCAGTTCAGCTTGTTTACGCTCAGTAATGTCTTGGATCAGCGCTAGCAGATAGGATTGTCCATCATCATTTGATAAAATCGATCGGGAAATAGAAATAATACGCTTTTGTCCATCTTGACATTGAATTTCTAACTCCTCTGCAATGCGATTATCTCCTTGACGCATTATTTCCAAATAGTCAATTGCCTGTACTTGAGGCACTGAGGTGGGGCATAGGGTTTGATCCCAACCGAGACGATTAACATCTTCCAAAGAATAGCCCGTAATCCTCTGCATTTGTTGATTCCAGACGGTGAAATGCAAAAAGGGAAATTCCTCAACTTCGGAGCAAACGCATAGCCCTTCTGCCATAGTTTCTAGAATTTGTTGACGGAAAGTATTTTCCTGATGGAGCTTAGCCCTAGCCTGTTTGCGCGTAGTGATATCAAAGCGAATGGCGAGATACTGAAATGGTCTTCCCTGCTCATCTAAAAAGGGAACAAAGCTACTTTCGACCCAATACAGACTACCATCTTTACGACGATTGCAAATTTCACCGCGCCAAATCTTACCGCTAGCGATCGTGCGCCACATATCTCGAAAGAAAGTGTGGGGATGATAGCTAGACTTGACAATACGATGGTTTTGACCGATCAGTTCATCACGGGAATAGCCAGAAATCTCGCAGAAGTAGTCATTGACATAGGTGATTATGCCTTGGGCATCGGTAGTGGCAACAATGGCTGTCCGATCTAAGGCAAGTTTAAACGCGGATAGTTCTTGAAATAATTGTTGGCGTTGTAGTTCGCCTTGTTTGCGATCGCTAATATCCATGGCGATGCCAAACAAGCGATGTACGCGTCTTGTCTCATCGTTAATGGCTTCCGTTTTGACAAAAATATAGCCAGCAGATCCATCAGCACGAACGATCTGGAGATCTGTGGCATTAGCTTCTCCAAGCTGAATCGATCGATCGATGAGATTAACAAAGAGATCGCGATCGTCTCTAGGAAAATATGTGAGCATTTCGGCATAGCTTGGCTCTGGGGAATGAGGATCGAGTCTAAATATCCTGAAAATTTCCTCCGACCAAGAGATTTCTCTCGTCTGGACATCTAATTCCCAAATACCGAGATGCCCAATTTTTTGAGCTTCCCGCAAACGGTTCTCACTTTGCTGTAAATCATCGGTGCGTCTCTGTACCCTCTCTTCTAGAGAATGATTGAGTTTTAGCATCATTTCTACGGACTGTTTGCGACCACTTATATCTAGATGAGTACCAATCATCCGTAATGGTTTTCCATCGGCATCCCATGCCGTTACTTTTCCTTTGCTATGTACCCATACCCAAGCCCCTAATTTGTGGCGCAGCCGCAGTTCGCAATCATAGCTTTCAGTCTCTTTCTGAAAGTGCTTTTCTAAGGCGATATTTGCTTTGAGCAAATCTTCGGGATGCACATTTTGCCGCCAAGTTTCAATGCCGATTGGTTGCAGTTCCTCCATGGTGTAGCCAATCATCTCTACCCAGCGATCGTTAAAAGTCACTTCACCAGTCTGAACTGACCAGTCCCATAGTCCCAGTCCCGATCCCTCAATCGCCAATTGTAGGCGTTCTTTAGTTCGATCTAGCTCAAGGGTGGATCTACGTCGCTCTTCCCGAATCTGGGCTTCTCGGATTTCGCGCCGCACCGCCTCCGCTAGACGGGTTAAGTTCCCTTTCATGAGGTAGTCATTAGCGCCTTGCTTCATCAGTTCTACGGCTGCGGCTTCACCGATAGTCCCTGAAATGACTATAAAAGGTAGATCGAGTTGACTTTGTTTAACAATTTCTAGGGCGGTAGGTGCATCAAGCTTGGGTAAGTTGTAGTCGGAAATTACGGCATCCCAAGATTTGGTAGTTAAAGCTGTACGGAGTTGTTCAGCAGTTTCCACCCTCTCCCAAATAACATTAAA
>CAIJEA010000155.1 GCA_903819605.1 uncultured cyanobacterium
ACCTATATGTTTTTAGAAAGCCAAAGAGCCTAAGTCCATTATGGCAAGTCGGTTATGTCCGGACAAAAGTAAAACCCAGAAAAGAGTTACTTTTGTCCGAAATGAGTCATGAGAAATAGAAGCCTATAACAAGGGACTTAAGCCCCTTGACTTTCTCACAAATGATTTAAGATTGCTATATAGTGTTAGAAAACCTGTTCGATTTCATCAATTTCAGGAATCTCTTCTTTTAACTTCCGCTCAATACCCATTCTCAAAGTCATCGCCGAACTAGGACAAGATCCACAAGCACCCTGTAAGCGTAGTCTAACGACTGGTCCTTCAATATCAACTAGTTCCACATTGCCACCATCAGACATTAAGTAAGGGCGCAATTCATCTAGAACATTCTCTACATTTTCTCTTGTCAGTGTCAAACTCATATTTTTTCCTGTATTTATTTCAAAACTATAGTCCTAGAAACTGTGGCGATTTGCGCTTCAATCTCTAACAGCCATAACTACTAATATCTATGCTAATCGAATTCTCACTGTTTGTGAATCATCCCGATGGAGTTTCGTGTGTCAAATACAGCGATCGCCAATCATGTGATGGCAAAATCACACTCCAAAAGAGAATTGCAGTACTGCAATCTTTTTTGAAGTTTATATCTCAACTGCGGTGGATAATTCAGATGAATCCTGAATTAAATAACCACAACGATGCTCACCATCTACCATCCAATGCGTACGCTCCACAGGACAATCTAGAACTGTAGCAAACATTTCTAGCTCATGACCACAGACGCTAGGAAACGACTCAGCCACATGGGCGATCGCACAGTTATATTCTGTAAAGATGAAATTTTTAGTTCCTTCCACAGAAAACCATTCGGTCACATAGCCTTCTGAGCGACGTATTTCTGCTAATTTTTCTAATCTTTGTCTTAAAGAACCACCTCCAAGTTGAGATTTGTAATGTTGGGATTTGCGCTGCCATTGCTTTTGTAATACTTCAGAGACCTGCTCTTTGCCTAAAGTATCGATCAGCGTATCTAAAAAATTTACGGCAAACTGGTTATAACTATCAGGAAAGCGATCGCGCCCTGCCGCCGTCAAAGCATAAATAAACTGAGGTCTACCCATACCTACCTGCTCAGCAGTGTGATAGATCAAACCCTCCGTTTCCAAGTCCTTTAAATGCTTACGAATTGCTTGCGGACTAATATCAAGCTTTTCAGCTAAATCCTGCGCTGTTACTTCACCTCGTTTGAGCAAATGCTGCAAAATATCTTGCTTGGTATCATGCTTAAGATCGCTTTTGATATCTAACTTAAGATCTAGATTCATATCTGGCTTACTTGAAACCATCTCAGCAACACCGATGGGAGTTTTCATAAATATTAAGCTCCTGATGGTAGGTGGAATTGAACTCTTTGTAGAACCAATATTTAAGTAAAGTTGTGAAAAATTGACTTTGACAACCTACCTGTTGTTAATGTAACCTACAATTAGTAAAGAAACAAGCAAGTTGTTTTAATAGCAATCTTTAGTAACGGCGGCGCGAAGCACCACCGTTACTGCCCAACTATCAGGAGCCTTAACGGACATGACTGCAACGGTTCAAGCACTTGTCAACCAACCGTACAAATATGGATTTGTTACGTCAATTGAGTCGGATACGATTCCTCGCGGTTTGAGCGAAGATGTCGTCCGCATGATTTCGGCTAAGAAAAATGAGCCAGAATACATGCTGGAATTTCGTCTCAAAGCGTATCGCCAATGGTTAAAGATGCAAGAACCAACATGGGCACATGTCGAATACCCTGCGATCGATTATCAAGATATCGTTTACTATTCCGCCCCCAAGCAATCAAAAAAGAAAGCAAGTCTTGATGAAGTCGATCCCGAGCTACTCGATACCTTCGAGAAATTGGGCATTTCTCTGTCTGAGCAAAAGCGCCTTGCCAACGTAGCAGTAGATGCGATTTTTGACAGCGTTTCCGTCGCCACAACTTTCAAGAAAGATTTAGCAAAAGTTGGCGTGATCTTCTGCTCGATCTCGGAAGCGATGCATGAATATCCCGAATTAATCAAAAAGTATTTAGGAAGCGTAGTCCCGATCGCTGATAACTATTACTCCGCCTTAAACGCTGCTGTCTTCAGCGATGGCTCCTTCGTTTATATTCCTAAAGGGGTGAAATGCCCGATGGACTTGTCCACCTATTTCCGCATTAACAATGGTGATTCGGGACAGTTCGAGCGCACTCTAATCGTTGCTGAAGAAGGTAGCTATGTTAGTTATCTCGAAGGTTGCACCGCACCGATGTTTGATACGAATCAACTGCACGCCGCAGTTGTGGAACTAGTCGCATTAGATGATGCTGAGATCAAATATTCCACCGTGCAGAACTGGTACGCGGGTGACAAAAATGGCAAAGGTGGCATCTACAACTTTGTGACCAAGCGTGGTTTATGCCAAGGGAAAAACTCAAAAATCTCTTGGACTCAAGTAGAAACTGGCTCGGCAATTACTTGGAAATATCCTAGTTGTATTCTTGTTGGTGAAAATTCTGTTGGTGAGTTTTACTCGGTTGCCCTGACAAATAACAAGCAGCAAGCTGATACTGGCTCCAAGATGGTGCATATTGGCAAAAATACTCGCAGCAAAATTGTTTCCAAGGGTATCTCCGCAGGTGGTTCTCAGAATAGCTATCGCGGACTAGTCAAAATTTCACCAAAAGCAGAAGGTGCGAGAAACTATTCTCAATGTGACTCAATGCTGATCGGTGATTGCTCGCAGGCAAATACTTTCCCCTATATCCAAGTCCAAAACAATACCGCTAGAGTCGAGCATGAAGCATCAACTTCTAAAATTGGCGAAGAACAACTCTTCTATTTCCAGCAACGTGGTATTGCTGTAGAAGATGCTGTCTCCATGATTATTAGCGGTTTCTGCAAAGAAGTCTTTAACGCTTTGCCAATGGAATTTGCCGTTGAGGCAGACAAGCTCTTAGCTCTGAAGTTGGAGAATAGTGTGGGCTAAAATAAAGTTGACGCTTCGCGTCAACTTTATTTGTGTATCAAAGAATTATGGAAGAACTTATAGAACTACGATCGCTAATTCAAAAAGGAGATACCCAATCTGCTTTGCTGCTAATTGATGAACTAGAAGAGATGAGCAAAGACGATAAGATCAATAAAATCCAGAGTTATGCTGTGATTCTTTTACTCCATCTAATCAAGCAGTTTGCTGAACAGCGCTCTACTAGTTCTTGGGATGTATCAATCCGTAATTCTATATTCTCGATTCAACGCACGAATAAACGGCGTAAATCTGGTGGAAATTATTTAAGCGATCGCGAACTTCAAGAAATTCTCGAAGAGGCATACGATCGCGCTTTAGACAATGCTCGACTAGAAGCTTTTGGTGGTGCTTATGATGCGATCGCCCTTGATAAAATAGTAGATCAGTCGGAAATATTAAAACGTGCTATGCAGTTAATAAAAACGGTTTGAAAGTATGGAGGTATCTAAATGCTGGCAAATCCAAAAACAGACTGGACTATGATGGCGATCAACTCTCATTTCCAGACCGCAGAAGCCGCTCAAACTTTGCTCCTGCAAGGACAAACGGAAGAAGCAAAAGCTGCACTAAATGCTTTAGTTGAGGCTATGTCAAGATCAGAACGTCAAGCTCTTAAAAGTCAATTAACTCGCTTAATGATGCATATCATTAAGTGGAAAACACAACCAAATAAGCGTAGTCGTAGTTGGATAGTTTCAATTTTAGATGCGCGTGATGCGATCGAGGAAAGTCAAGAAGAGATGCCTAGTCTCAATCGTGAGTTTATCGAAGCGCTTTGGGAGCAGTCTTTTATCAAAGCTAAGCGTAAAGCTGAAGCTGAGATGAATTGTAAATCAAGTATTTCTTCTCTAGCTTGGGAAGAAGTCTTTGAAGATGAATATGTGGGTATGTAAGCAGAAAAGCATTACAATTTAAGTTAACTGTTAAGAAAAAAGAAATGATTGTCGAAAATAGTGAAGTAATTTTATCAGTCAAAGATTTGACTGCGGAAGTTGATGGAGTCCAGATTCTCAAAGGGCTAAATTTAGAAATAAAAGCTGGAGAAGTCCATGCAATTATGGGACCAAATGGCTCTGGCAAAAGCACCTTCTCCAAAGTTTTAGCGGGTCATCCTGCCTATACTGTTACAGGTGGAGAAATTTGGTATAAAGGCAAGAATTTATTAGATTTAGAACCTGAGATCAGATCTAGAGAAGGTATATTTTTAGCTTTCCAATATCCGCTAGAAATCTCTGGGGTGACGAATTCTGATTTCTTGCGATTATCCTACAACAACCTGAGAAAGCATAAGGGTTTAGAAGAGCTAGACATCATCGATTTTGATGACTTTATTCAAGAAAAGTTAGATATCGTTGAGATGAATCCATCTTTCTTGAGCCGTAGTGTCAATGAAGGATTTTCGGGCGGTGAGAAAAAGCGTAATGAGATTTTGCAAATGGCAATTCTCGATCCGACCTTAGCCATTCTTGATGAGACTGATTCAGGTTTAGACATTGATGCTTTGCGGATTGTGGCTGGGGGCGTAAATAAGCTATCTACTTCTCTTAACTCTTCATTAGTGATTACCCACTATCAGCGTTTGCTCAATTACATCATCCCTGACTTTATCCATGTGATGGAAAATGGTAAGATTATTCTGACAGGTGGTAAAGACTTGGCTCTAGAACTTGAAGAAAAAGGCTATGACTGGCTTAAAGAAGAAGAGGCGGTATTTGCATAATGGTTATTCAAGTTTCTGAACAAGTAGAAGATCAAGAGTTAAAGGGCGCTGTAAGTACCCGTAGTAGAGTAGCTGTTGACAGTAATCAGTTTGTTTCCCAAATTGTCGGTTTACAGTCTACTCTTCAAATTTTTGACAAAGACACTAGTGACTTTGTGGGTGCGCTACGTCAAATAGCTAGCGATCGCCTAGCAACACTTTCTTTTCCAACTACCAAAGATGAAGAATGGAAATATACCGATGTTTCGTCTTTAGGAAAACTGACATTTGAGAATCAATCAGCGATCGCCGCAGATATTGATGCATTAGTTAGAAAACACTCTGCACCTGAAGCTGCGGGAAATCTGATTGTATTTGTGAATGGCAAGTATAACGAAGAGTTGTCAGACACAACTCTTGCCAACCAAGGCTTAGTAGTGGGGACTCTAGCAACATTGGGAGATCGCCTTTTACCAAAATTGCGATCGCATCTCGCGCAACATCCCGATGCGAATGATTATTTTGCCAGTTTGAATACTGCTTGTATGCAAGATGTAGCAATTATTCTCGTCCCCAAAAATTTAGTTATTGAGAATCCGATTCAGTTAATCTTTGTCTCTGCCCCGCAGTCAGGAAACACAACCTTAGTAAATCAGCCTCGTTGTTTGGTAATTGCGGAAACCCATAGCAGTTTGAATTTTATACAAAGCTTTGTGGGCAATGACGAGCAAATCTATTTCTCTAATTCAGTAACAGAAGTTTGGCTTGCTGAAGGAGCACAGGTAAATCACACTAAGATTCAGTGGCAAGGCGATGAGGCGATACATATCAATACGACAGCGATCGCCCAAGCCAGAAATAGTATCTATAAGAACCAATCAATTAACCTCGGTGCAAAGATTTCACGCCAGAACTTGATTGTGCGTCAAATGGCAGAACAAACAGAAACCTCCCTAACGGGACTAGCATTTATTGATGGCGAACAGCTTGCTGATACCCATTCTGTCATTGCCCATGACTATCCCCATGGCTCTAGCAAGCAATTACATAAGTGCATCGCTGATGGTCGCTCCCATGCGGTCTTTAATGGCAAAATCCAAGTGGCAAAGTTAGCTCAACAAACTGATTCCGCCCAACTCAGTCGTAACCTGTTGCTATCAGGCAAAGCAAGAGTGGATACGAAACCGCAATTAGAGATTTTTGCGGATAATGTCAAATGCGCTCACGGAGCAACGGTGAGTCAACTTGATGCTGAAGAGATTTTCTATCTCCAAAGTCGAGCTATTGATGCTGAGAGTGCCGCTAAGCTCTTGACTTACGCCTTTGCGGCTGAGGCGATCGCTCAGGTTCCAATTTTATCTATGCAGCGATCGCTCAGTAATTTTGTACTGGAGAAAACAAAAGCTTAATAGATATTCCCCAAATAAAAAAGGAGGTGCTTTGCACCTCCTTTTTTATTTGGGAACTCTTTTAATCGCGCTTTATTGGTAATTGACCTTTCTTGAGAATATCAATTACAGCAGTATGACGCTTGAGATCGGCTTGGACTTGTTCGTAAACTTGGCGATCGCCACCTTTAAGCCCGATGACACCATATAGTGGCACATTGCCAACTCTGCCCTTGAGAGCATGTTCGCCAAAGTCCACAACCTCTATTTCATCTTTAACAAGTTCGTAAAGACTTCCAGTAATTACAATATCTGTACCGAGTTCCTTCGTCATACCTTCGACTCGACTTGCCACGTTAACCGTATCACCAATCACTGCGTATTCAAGGCGGCGTGACGAGCCAATATTGCCGACTGTGACTTCTCCGTAGTTGATGCCAATACCATTAGAAAAAGGAATTTTGTTCTCAGACTTCCATACTTCGCGTAATTGCATCAGAGCAGATCGCATATTCAGAGCCGCATGGATCGCATTCATTGCATCTGCTTTCTCGCCTCGCGAAACTGGCGAACCGAACTCCGCCATAATTGCGTCACCAATAAATTTATCAATTGTGCCTTGGTATTCTAAAATCGCATCTACCATACCACCGAGGTAAGTATTCAGTTGCTGAATTAACAACTTAGCTGGCAAACGACTAGAGAGGGTAGTAAACCCGCGAATATCAGAAAATAAAACCGCAGCTTTAATAGTGCGTCCTTCTAATAAATCACGAAATCCTTCTGGTTGGTTGACAATTTCTTCAACAATCGGGGCAGCGACGTAACGCTCTAGGGTACGACGTAGCAAGAGTTTATCAATCTGGGCAGCGATCGAGCCTGTGGTTAAAAGTGCGATGCCATTTAAGCCGATCGCGATCGCAGGAATCGCCACAGGTAAGATCGTGCTGGTATAAATAAAGCTGACATAACCAATCCCAAACCAAGCGATCGCCATGCCTAAAGCCGTTAATATCTGAAGATTTGGACGTTTGAATAGGCAGAGAATACCGCCTGAAATTCCCACTAGTAAAAATATAAAGATCGCTTGCTGAGTAGGTGTGGAGAGCAACTCCACCATACTTTTTCCCTGCATGAGCGTCGCGATCGCATTGGCATGAATTTCAATCCCCGCCATTCTCCCCATCGCAGAATTTTGGATATCTTGCTTTGAGGCAGCCGTTGCACCAATTAACACAATCTTATCTTTAAAGAATTTGCCACCCTGAAGCTGTTCGCTATTCCAGTTTTCAGGATCGACAACATAATAGAATGGAATCTGCTGCTGAGCATTTGCCCATGTATCCGATCCACCATAGAAATAAATTCCATCGCCTTTAGCCTTAGGATAACTAACCTTCGCCACATTCAAAATAGAAGCAGCAAAGGTAGGTACGATGGGCAAGCCACTATCCGTTGGTGGCTGCACTCCCAAACGGTGAATATTACCTGTAACTTCAGGTCTGAAATTAATCAGCCCTAATGTATTTGGTTTCAATTTGAAAACGGATTCTGGCGAAGCAAGCTGCATGATATTAGCTTCGCCAATTTGCGTAAATTCATAGCTAGCGGCAAATACTGCGCGATCGCCATATTTAGTAATTGCTTGTTGGAATTTGTCGTCATCGGCAGCCCCATGATCCCCAGGAGTGACAAACAAAATATCAAAGGCAACTACTTTTGCGCCAGCTTTGACTAATTTTTCTAATACTTGGGCATATACAACCCTTTTCCAAGTAGTTGTCCGAAATGGTTCCAGAAAAGGACGGGTTTTCGGATCGTAAAACTCACCCTGCCTCAGGGAAAGGTCATCGATCGCCAAAATCACAATATCTTTAGGAGGAGCGATCGTACCGCGCCAATTAAAAAAAGCAGATTGGGTCTGGCGTTCAAGGTTCTGCACTTCATTTAGTCCAGAGCCTGTAGCGATCGCACTAACAGCAGCGATCGCACCAACCAACGCATAGCCAATAAATTTGGGACTTGATAAAGTTTTTAATCTCTGCTTAAAGCTGGCTAGCATGGTAATTTCTCCCAAAGAAGTAATACTTATTTAAAAACTAAGGTAGTGCTAAAGATGGCAGTATTTTAGGTCTAGTATGGGCGGTACTTTGCACCACCCATACTAACTTTTCGATGGCTCCCAAAACTAGATTTAGGATTGATGGCAAATCCAATAGCCTTAAATTTAGGTTTAATTTAATTTATATTCCTAACTTGCAAATTTTAAAGCTAGATTTGTATTAGTTCAAAAGTTTTTCGTTTAAGATGGGCGGCGC
>CAIJEA010000156.1 GCA_903819605.1 uncultured cyanobacterium
CCCCCCCCCCCCCCAACCCTCTTATGGGTTTTATGTCTTAAATTATTTGGCTATAGCTATAATCTCTGCGATCGCGATATGATCAATTCCTATGAATAATCTCCATATTGTTTCTGCTGAATGGCTTCATGCCCATCTCGACGATCCACAGATAGTCATTGTGGATTGCCGATTTTCGCTGATGGATAAGGAACTTGGACGTAAGCAATATCAGGAGAGTCACATTGAGGGTGCTTATTATCTCGATCTCAATCTCGATTTGTCTAGTCCTGTTCAAAAACATGGCGGTAGACATCCCTTACCTGATATCGACCAACTAGCCGCTAAACTTTCGCAAATAGGCGTAAATTCTGGCGAAACCAAAGTCATAATTTACGATGATTCGCGTTTTGGCTTTGCGGCAAGATTATGGTGGTTATTGCGCTATATGGGGCATGAGCAGGTAGCTCTGCTAGATGGTGGCTTTGCAGGATGGCTAACTCAAAAATATTCAATTAGTTCAAAAATTCCCAAACCAAGAGTTGGGAATTTTATCCCCCAATTACAAACTGAATGGGTTGTTGACATAGAAACGGTAAAAGCTCGTAAAGACTTGCCAGAAGTAGTTTTAATTGATTCGCGAGAAGGCGATCGCTACCGAGGTGAGCGCGAACCCATCGATCCGATCGCTGGTCATATCGAAGGTGCAGTTAATTATCCTTGGATGGAAGTTACGAATGAGCAAGGTTTTGTAATTGAAAATCAAGGCGATCGCTGGCAAGAAGTAAAAAATGCTCAAGAAGCGATTGTTTATTGCGGTTCGGGTGTAACGGCTTGTGTAAATCTGCTATCGCTGAAATTAGCAGGAATTGATACAGGCAAACTTTATGCAGGTAGTTGGAGTGATTGGTGCTCGTATTTATAGCTATAACTAAATAAGTTACCCAGAAGATAGTTGCGGCGCTTCGCGCCGCAACTATCTTCTGGGTTTTGGTGTTGTCCTAACATAATTGGCTGCTGCCATACAATAAAGGCGATCGCCTAGCCAATTAAAGTCAAACTTGTGGCTTTTTATGAAGCAGTGCTGAAAACCACGATAAGATCTTAGTTAGTTGCAGTAATTTATTTAAAAATTTCGATCGCATGATTTTCCCTGAGTATTCTGACTTTATTAAGCTTGCTGAGCAAGGCAACTTTGTTCCTGTATATATGGAACTGGTCGCAGATCTTGATACGCCTGTGTCGGCTTGGTATCGCGTATGTCAAGGTCAGCCCTACAGCTTTTTATTAGAGTCAGTCGAGGGCGGCGAGAGACTTGGGCGTTATAGTTTGCTTGGTTGCGATCCTCTGTGGGTATTAGAAGCAAGGGGCGATCGCACCACCCAAACATTTCGAGATGGCAAGGAAAAAGCGTTTACAGGCAATCCCTTTCAGCATTTAAATGATTGCCTTACGCCGATTAAACCCGTGCATTTACAAGAATTGCCGCCGAGTTTAGGCGGATTATTTGGTTATTGGGGCTATGAATTAATTAATTGGATCGAGCCAAAAGTACCTGTTTATTCTTGTCAAGAGAGTGATACGCCTGATGGTGTATGGATGCAGGTGGATAGTTTGCTGGTATTCGATCAGGTAAAACGCAAGATTTGGGCGATCGCCTATGCGGATTTGAGTAATGGTCAAGTTCCTGAAACTGCTTATAAATCAGCTTGCGATCGTTTGACGGTGCTGGTAGATAAACTGCGATCGCCTCTAGATCGCCACAAAACAGCAATTACATGGACAAATCCGCGCTTGCAGCCACCTGTGAGTTACACCAGTAACGTTACTCGCGAAAAATTCTGTCAAGCTGTGGAAAAAGGCAAGGAGCATATTAAGGCTGGAGATATTTTTCAAGTCGTCCTTTCACAGCGCTTAACCACAGAATTTAAGGGTGAACCATTTAGTTTGTATCGCTCTTTGCGGGTAGTTAATCCTTCGCCTTATATGGCATTTTTTAACTTTAAGGATTGGCAGCTCATTGGCTCTAGCCCTGAGATTATGGTCAAAGCGGAAGTGATCGATGGAGTCTCGCGCACAGTCCTCCGCCCGATCGCAGGAACTCGCCCCAGAGGTGCAACGCCTGCGGAAGATGCCGCTCTAGCCAAGGATTTACTCGCCGATCCGAAGGAAGTTGCCGAACATGTGATGCTCGTGGATTTGGGCAGAAACGATCTCGGTCGCGTCTGCAAAAGTGGCACGGTGAAAGTTGATGAGTTGATGTCGATTGAGCTTTATTCCCATGTGATGCATATCGTCAGTAATGTCGTTGGTGAAATTCGTCCAGAGAAAACTGCTTGGGATCTGCTTCAGGCTTGCTTCCCTGCGGGTACAGTGAGCGGTGCGCCAAAGATTCGAGCAATGGATATCATTCATAACTTGGAAGGCGATCGCCGAGGTACTTATGCAGGAGCCTATGGTTACTATGATTTTGAAGGTCAACTGAATACGGCAATCACGATTCGGACGATGGTAACGAAGGATGGAACCGCTAGCGTTCAAGCTGGCGCTGGTGTGGTAGCTGATTCTGACCCTGAGAAGGAATATCAAGAAACTCTAAATAAGGCAAAAGGAATGTTGGAGTCACTGCGTTGCTTGGGTTAATCCGTAGAGTGAGCATTGCCCACTCTATTGAGATTTTTATTGATGGCAAAAATTTAATTAAGTAAATCTGGTTGCCTAAAAAGATTCGAGAATTAAAAAATATGTTGCTGAAAGCAGGATTTACGAGTGAGTCTGCTAAAGGTAGCCATTCCAAGTGGTCACACCCTCAATTACAAACAAAAATTATTATTTCAGGAAAAGATGGTAATGATGCTAAAACATACTTAGAAAAGCAGGTGATTGAAGCACTTCAAAAACTCAGAAACTTAGGTAACTAGGAATAAAAGCAATGCAATACACAATCCTAATTCAATGGTCTGATGAAGATAATTGCTTTGTTGTTTTCTTACCAGAATTCACAAATATAATGCAGCCCTGTACTCATGGTGAGAACTATTTAGAAGCACTTCAAAATGCTCAGGAGCTTCTTGAACTTCTAGTGGAAACTGCGTTAGAAAATGGTGAGCCTTTACCAAAGCGACAACGCTTTCAGACCGTTCCAATATCTCAAGCTGCCTAAAGCAAAATTACTCATGAGAGTTCCTAGATAATGTAATACATGATTTTGATTCGAGTAGCCTAATTCATTGATTGCGAGAGTTATGCCAATGCTAGTTCAAACTAAACGATTTACGATCGCCGAATATCATCGCCTTGATGACATTGGGCTTTTGCAAACAGGCGATAGCGAAGAGCGTACTGAATTAATTAGAGGAGAAATTACCTACATGGTAGCTAAGGGAATTCGGCATACATTTTGTTGTCGTAATTTATTAGACGAACTATCAAACTTGATTAGAGGACGAGCAAAATTGCAATGTCAAGATCCAATCCTGTTGCCACCAGATAATCAACCTGAGCCAGATTTTGTGCTTTTGCGCGATCGCGAAGATAATTATTTAACAGGACATCCAAATCCTAACGATGTTCTGTTAGTGATTGAGATTGCTGATTCTTCCCTGAACTATGATCGCGATATTAAGGGGGCACTTTATGCAGAAGCAGGAATTGAGCATTATTGGCTATTTAATTTGATCGATAATCGTTTAGAAGCTTATAGTGAACCTTACCGTGATTCTCAAGGGAAAGGAAATTATGCTCAAAGAAAATATGTTCTATCGCATCAGGCAGTTGCTTTACCAAATTTCACCGATTTACAAATAGAACTTAGCAAAATTTTACCGAGTATTCCATAATGACGAAACCTTTATTGATTGTTGGTAGTGATACGGGTGTGGGGAAGACTGTTTTAACGGCGGCGTTGGCAGCTTATTGGTTGACCTTTCGAGATCTCACTACACCTAGTAAATCACTGGGTATTTATAAGCCTTTGCAATCGGGATCGGGCGATCGCGAGTTTTATCATCAGACTTTCGCGCTTTCACAAACCCTTGCCGAAATTACGCCTTTGTATTTTGAAACGCCGATCGCTCCTGCAATCGCAGCTTATAAAGAAGGAAAAGCCATTGATTTAGGTCTGATTTGGCAGCAGTTCCAAAAATTGCAGCAACAAAAGGAATGTTTGTTAGTTGAGTCTATGGGAGGTTTAGGTTCGCCAATTACGGATGAATATATTGTGGCGGATTTGGCAAGAGATTGGGCTTTGGATGTGATTTTGGTTGTTCCTGTGCGCTTGGGTGCAATCTCTCAGGCGATCGCAAATGTGGCTTTGGCAAATATCCAAAAGGTGAAGCTAAGGGGAATTGTGCTGAGTTGTTCGCAAATTTATACATCTGAAGAAATAGAAGAACTGGCTCCACCACAGATGATTTCGCGACTTGCTTCAGTTCCCATTTTAGGGATTTTGCCCTATGTAAAGGATTTGAGCAATATTTCGCAACTTGCTCTTGCGGC
>CAIJEA010000157.1 GCA_903819605.1 uncultured cyanobacterium
GACACGAAATTGACAGACTGCTTTTAAAAAACCAACCATACAAAGTGCCGATTATTCCTCCTATCACAATACCAATGATCCCCGAAGTTGATGCGATCGTAAGTAATGTCTGATACCAGTCCAGATTAGGTAGTTGTAATTTAAAAATTAAATGCAGGATTATCCCCATTATGGTGGCGATCGCACCTAACCAAAACATACCCCGTTTGGCATAGCGCCATGTCATTCGAGTTGGGTTAAACAAACCAACGCTATCTGGGCTGCTATAGCCTTTACCAACCAGCGCCAAATTTTCTGGAGAGATGCCATGACATTGAAGCAGACGATATGCTTCAAAGGCTGAGGATTCGTCGGGTAAGACAGCAATCATCAGTCGAGAATGTTTAGATCGGGTGTATGTCACAAGTGCTGCCTGCTATCGACTGAAAGTTGGAATCAGGATATTAGGATATACCTACTTAGATTCTACAAAATTTCAGCCGATTAAAGCTAGTTCATAACTTAAATTTTAAAAACCATAATTTTCTCCAACCTAAATAAGTAGAGGGGGCGCTTCGCGCCCCCTCTACTTATTTAGGTTTTATGTCCTACTTTACGTTAGGAAAATTACATTATTCGAGTTTGCCGATCGCTTGTTGATCCATCAACACTTTGTCAGTGAGCAGATCTCTTATTGTGGCAATCAAGACACGGCGATCGTCGATTTTAAAGGTGACCGTAATCCGATCGATTCCTACTTCTCCCACAGGATCGAGGCGTGCAATACAAGCTTGCTGATAATCTGACTGATTTTGGAGGTGAACTTTAGATTGTTTAATGTTTGAGTTGAGTTTATTGATCGTCGTCAGCGATCGAAAATCAGACTGTTTTAACAATTGACTGCTAGTCATGAGTCCCGAACTATCATAGGTAACTTCGGCTTGAGAAATGTCAGCTACTTCACCAATATCTAACCAAATTTCGGCTTGACCTGCGATCGCGGCTTGTAAGATGAGTGGCTCAGATCGTTGGCAAGGATATTTGATTCCTTTTTCAAATATTGTATAAAAAGCATATTGATGAAGATAGGGTTCCCAAAGTCGAATTGCGTAACTATGGCGTAAATGGTCTTCGATCACCAGCTCTTGCCCCAAGACTAATGCGCCATGAGCTACTGCTTCAAAAGGCTTACCAAATTTAACTTTCGATTTTCCAAAATAAGAAATAATTAATTGCTGAATTGCTACAATCTGACAGGTTCCTCCTACTAACAAGACCTGCTCGATCGCCGCTTTGCTAGTTCCTTTATTGAGAGCAATTATCAAAACTTCATCAATCGCTTCGCGCAATTGTTCGATTAAGTGATTTTGTTCGAGAATCTCAGCAAGTTCAGCCTGATTTAGTCTAAGTTCGTAATAGATTTTCTTCTCTTCGTCAATCCATTGTTCACATACTTCCTGAACGATTGAGAGCCTAATCTTTATTCGCTCAGCGAGTTCTAAAAGATTTAGCCAACTGGCTTCGCTAATTTGCGTTCGCGTTGTTCCCATCTGACGCAAAAAATGTTCGGCAATCCAGCGATCGATATCAATCCCGCCAATATAGGCATCGGATTTGGCGATCGCTTCAGCTTTGATGAGTTCAGAGCTATTGGCGATCGGGGCAGTGCGAACGATACTCAAATCTAAAGTGCCACCACCAAAATCAATTACTAATACCAGCGCGTTCGGTCGGGTAATGGCATAACCAAGAGCGGCGGCGGTAGACTCATCAATGACTTGAAAGTCAGGAAGGTTAAGCTTTTTGGCAACGTTACGAAACCAGTTGAGATATGCCTCAAATGCACCAACGGGAACAGTAAAAATTAATTTTGTTGGCTGAATACCTTGCAGTAATATGCATCGCCATAGTTCTGTCAAAAAAATTTCCGCGATCGCTTCAGCATCATAGTAGTCGCCATCAATCTCGCGGTCAGGCGATCGGAAATTAGCAACAATATCTCGCTTAAATCCTTGAAATAATCGCTTTGATGCCCCTTGCGATCGCACCTGTGCGCCAAAGATAAATTCATGCTTACCATGTACATAAACTAAGCTCGGTACTAGCCAAGCCTCACCGTTAGTTGTGTCAAAGCAATGGGAAATATCACTAAAGCGCAAGGTTTTTGGCGTTGCTATATCGGGATCGTCATTAAAAATAGCGATCGCAGTGTTGCTTGTCCCAAAATCAATGGCAATGACAGTCATGTTATGGAAGTCTATAAATTAGCAGTTTGGGACAATAGGGACAATTCATGAATTGCCCCTATAAATACCTCGGCATAATTAAAACCCAAAACCTGCATTGTACGCTGCGCGTACAATGCAGGTTTTGGGTTTTAAATCTATTAACCTGGGGGCCAAGTCAAAGAGCGTCCACCTAAGACATGAATATGCAAATGGAACACTGTTTGACCTGCTTCTGCTCCATTATTAGTCACTAGACGGAACCCCGTTAATCCTTCCTGTGTCGCAACTTTGCTCGCGACCAGTAACAAATGTCCAAGTAGAGACTGATCTTCTGTAGTGGATTCTGAAAGCTTTACTATTGGCTTTTTAGGAATCACCAAAAAATGTACTGGAGCTTGAGGATTGACATCGCGAAAAGCAAGCGCCAGATCGTCTTCATAGATAATATCGGCGGGGATTTCTCGTTTAATAATTTTGCTAAAAATAGTGTCGCTCATATTGATCCTTTGGGTTTGTTTCGCTTTTAGCTCTTGGATTGTTACTCTTTTCCCAGTGAATAATTATTGGTGCTCGGCGAAGCCAAGCACCAATAATAGAATTAAAGTTAAAGGTCGTTTACAGAACCAGTAAATACTAGCTTGGCTGGCCCCGTCATTAGAATGCGATCGCTTTCGGCTAACCAATTGATTTTGAGATCGCCACCAGGCAGATTTACTGTACAAAGACGATCGCATAGGTCATTTAAAACACCAGCTACCACTGTCGCGCAAGCACCTGTCCCACAAGCTAGAGTTGCACCTGCACCACGTTCCCATACCCGCATTTTCACATAGCTGCGATCGACAACTTCCACAAACTCAGTGTTAGTCCGTTTTGGGAATACAGGATGATGCTCAAACAAAACACCGATTTCTGCTAAAGGAATACTATCGACATTATCTACAAAGGTCATGCAGTGAGGATTTCCCATGCTCACAGTAGTAACATTCCAAGTCTTGCCGCCAACTTCAAGAGGAAGATTTACAACTTTGCGATCGCTTTCACCCAAAGTCGTGGGAATTTCCGCAGCAGTCAAAAATGGTTTGCCCATATCCACCGTTACTTGTCCATCGGCATCCATTTGAGGTACGATCGAGCCTGCTCCTGTTTGAATTGGATATTTACCTTCAATTGTGGCAATATCCAGATCCTGCATAAATTTAGCTAAGCAGCGAATTCCATTTCCACACATTTCTGGTTCAGAACCATCAGAGTTAAAAATTCGCATCCGATGTTCGCCATTTGTCTCTTTTAGCAAAAAAATGACTCCATCCGCACCAATGCCGAAATTGCGATCGCACCATTTCACTGCTTGCTCAGAGGTGATGATTGGCTCAGCACTGTGACGGTTGTCAATCAATATAAAATCGTTACCTAAGCCGTGATATTTACTAAACGCGATCGCCATGGGTTATTTCGGTATATTTTAAGAATTTAAACAATATAGATGTTTCCACAGTCAAAGTGAAACAATAGCATTTAAATATTTTATAGCGGTTTGCAGTCGATTTTTTAAATGCCTTTAAAAATAAGGCTTTTCCCAAAAGATTCAACGATCCAATTTCCAAAAAACGTTAAATATCACCAAGAGTAAGAATTATGAAAAGACTCATTGTATGCTGTGATGGAACTTGGCAAAAGCTAGAAAATACTGGCGCTAGCAATGTCGTCAAGATCACACAAGCAATTCGGGCGAACGACGATCGAGGTACGCATCAAGTCGTTTTTTATGATGAAGGTATTGGCACTGAAGGTGATTTTCTAGAGCAATTGGGAGGTGGTGCGTTTGGTGTGGGTATCGACCGCAAGATTAAAGCCGCCTATCGTTTTTTGAGCTTGAATTATGAAGATGGTGATGAAATCTATCTATTTGGATTTAGTCGTGGTGCTTATACAATTCGCTGTTTGGCAGGATTTATCTACTGCTCTGGATTACTAAAGCGGCAGTATATTCGTAAGGCTCCTGAAGCCTATGAACTCTATCGCGATCGCGGAGACGATGCCAAACCAAGTAGCGATCGGGCAATCCAATTTCGTCAAAGTTATGGCGATCGCGTTCCAATTCGCGCGTTATGCTGCTGGGATACTGTCGGTTCGTTGGGTATTCCCGATCTAATTCCCTACTTTCCTTTAGATAACTGGATTAATAAACAGTACGAATTTTTTGACACGAAACTCAATCGCTATATCCAAAATGCCTTTCATGCGATCGCGATCGATGAAATCCGCAAGTCATTTCCTGTAACGCCAATGAACCTTAGTAAGGATGCTGACACTAAAATTCAACAATTATGGTTTGTAGGCGAGCATGGCTGTATTGGTGGAGGGACGGAAGCTACCTATGGTTTATCGGATATTACTTTAGGTTGGATGATGCAACAGGTCGAGGATCTGGGACTATCTCTCGAGCGCGATCGTCTTGAATATAAACTCAATCCCCGTTTTGATACATTCTTTGATAATCAGCCTACTGGTGTATTCAAATTGGATGGAAAAGTTTGGCGAACTGTGGAAGGCGGTATTTTGGCCTTGCATGAAACAGTAAAGCTACGCTGGCAACATGATTCCCTTTATCGACCAGAGAATCTATTGCATTTGAGTAAAGAGCTTGACGCATAGACAGTAGAGGCGATCCATGAATCGACTCTACTGTCTTGTTAAATTATTAAGACTTACCAATCAAGCGATCGCGCATTTATTAAATTCGGATTAGTATATCAGTATAGGTTTTAATAGACCTGCTGGGTAATAAGCTCAAAAAACCTCAAAAGCCAATGTGGGCAAGGGTTTCAAGATTGTCGATTTAAAATCCTTGAAGCTCTCTCTAGGCAACAGTTTTAGCGATTTTAATTGTTATTACCCAACAGGTCTAATATATAGATTAGTACTACTGCTCATCACACTAGCTGCTCAATGTCTGGAATATAGTAAAAAAATATGTGTATTTTACTTACTACTAACTTGCCATTGAGTCTAGGTAGACTAACAACACTCGTAATTTGCAATATTTTTATGATTCCTGAAAAAGAGAACTTTATTCTTGCAAATAAGTTAGTCATATACAATAACTTTGCAGAAATTAATGAATGGACTGGTCGGCTTTTTGTAGAATTACAAGTTTACCCAATACCACGAATATTGTGGGATTTCGAGATATTAGGTGAGAATGTAAACCAATTTGGTGATTTTTTTACTAACACTAATGAACAAGGTCTACTTAAAGATTTTTTTCTAGGATATTTTATAGAGCTAGAATTACTTAGATTAGGGGAAGTTCATTTTGGTGTAGATATTTCTTCTAGAGCAACAGGAAGTGCTTTCCGATGCTATTTAGATGATCCTCAAACTGAAGCACACACATTTCATTTTTGCTTAACTAACACAAGATTTCAAAGAGTATTCCATTGTAATGTTCTTGAAGATGATTGTGAAGGTGGAATTATAGAAGAGATTCATTTGAATTCTATATGGGCTGTCAGACTAGAAATTGATAAACAAGCTTGTAAATGGCTTGATATAAGAAAAGATAATATTGGAGTACATTTAACAGGTGTAGGTAAGCTTTTTCAGCTAAAAGTTAATGACGAAATGGAGGATTTCC
>CAIJEA010000158.1 GCA_903819605.1 uncultured cyanobacterium
CCCCCCCCCCCCCAACTCTCTTCTTGGTTTTATCATTCAGACCGATGATTGGGTTTAGGAAATTCACGCAGTAAGTACCAAAGAATCGCTAAATTGAGGATGAAGACAATTAACTTAACTGGAGAGATGCCTCTGGTTAGCTCAAATAATTCGGCGGGAATGCTGATGGCTACTACTCCAATCACTAGCCATCTAGCCCAAGCTTTTTCATACCAAAGCCCGATCGCTTCGATCGCTGTCACAATTGCATAGACGGCCGCCGCGATCGCTGTAAATTCTAGTTTGCTAGGACTAAAATTTAGTAGTTTTTCTAATACCCATGCAATAATCCCGCGCTTCCCATGCAGTGTTAACGATTTAGAGAAGTCCTCTAAACCTTCAAAATTTTTAAATGTCCAAAATATAGCAATAGAAGTTATTCCTAGTACCGTTGCTGTAAAAATTTTATAAGCTACGATTGCAATTAAGGCATTGGGGCGTTTACCAATTTTGTTCACGAAGGCATCTCTTTAAATCTTTAAATAATTACAAGCTATGGTCAATTAGTTTAGGTCAATCTAATGTACATATTGCGATGTCTTAGTTACAGTTTCATGTGTATCAACCTTGGGAAATCTTGGCAAATATAGCATTGGATTAACTAATGTTTCTGTCTTTATACTTAGGATTTTGTGATTTAATAAAGAACCAGATTTTTTGTGGCGCGGCGGAACCGTGTCACAAAAAATCTGGTTCTTTATTTTATTGATGCAGTCTCGAAGCTCATAAAAAACTCGAACTCCATTTTGTTTTACTTGAAGAGTTTGGCGATCGCAACAGGAACAAAGTTAAATCTTTGTTAGTCATAATTTAGATAGAAATCTATTGGCATCTCCAGAGGCGTTTATGAGCGCTCAACACAATTCAAAACTGGCAGTTGTTTCATCTGTTGGTATGGTACTAAGCATAGCGATGACTTCTCTGATGGCAAGTCCTAGCTACGCCTATTCACGTTATCGGGAAAATAATGAGTCTCAGGCGACACAGGCTCAAACTCGACAAAATCAAATTGCTCAGGTATTTCGCTCGACTTTAAGTTTGCCTGCTGGTCAAGCGATCGCCACAAAAATCAATCGCCAAGATACTCTTTACATTGCTAAAGGCGAAACAGTGAATGCTAGCTTGCTAGTCGCTCAAGATATTGCAGCGAATAATGGCACAGTCTTGATCCCTGCGGGGGCAGTGATCGATGGACAGTTTGTACCTGCGGAAGGTGGTTCTAAGTTTGTCGCTCAAAAGTTTACTAGTCGAGGTGCAACGGTTAAGCTGCAAGCCGAATCTGCACTAATTAACGACATGAAAGATCCACGTGAAACAGGCGTGGGTAACATTTTAACCGATGCTGGCATCGGTGGAGCCGCAGGCGCAGTTCTCGGTGGTGTATTGCGAGGCAATGTGCAAATTCTTGATGTACTTGGAGGGGCGGCGGCTGGTGCTGTAATTGGTAATGTGACTGCTCCACAGGTAACAGTAATCGAACCAAGCACAGTAATCAATATCGTGACTCAGCAAACCATTACATTTGCCGTTAGAGATGATTTTTGACAAAAGGGAGCGTGATGCGCTCCTTGTTAGTTTTTATTCTGCAATGCTCGATTTTCTTTTAGCTTTGTTTACTGGCGATCGGCATTCTCCAACCAGATCCAAAAGCGCGATCGGTAATTTTTAGTCCAGGCGCAGCTTGGCGGCGTTTAAATTCGGCGATCTTCACCAGTCGGACTACGCGCTCGACGATCGCTTGATCGTGTCCTGTAGCGATAATTTCAAAACCAGAAAGATGTTGATTAATCAGCTTATGCAAAATATCATCAAGGATATCGTAGGGAGGAAGAGAATCTTGATCGACTTGATCGGGCTTTAGTTCTGCACTTGGCGGCTTTGTAATAATATTAACGGGAATTACTTCCGTAACATTCTGCTTAATCGATAGAGATGAACTCGTGTGATTTAGCCATTTACAGATAGAAAAGACTCGTGTTTTTGGTACATCCGCGATCGCAGCTAGTCCGCCATTCATGTCGCCATAAAGGGTGCAATATCCAACTGAAACTTCTGATTTATTACCTGTAGAGAGCAATAAATGTCCAAACTTATTGGAGATTGCCATGAGTAAACTGCCCCTGATCCGAGATTGCAAGTTCTCTTCTGTCACATCACTTTCTCGACCTACAAATAGGTTTTCCAAACTGCTCTCAAACGCTTCCATCATCGGCTGAATAGGAATAGTTTGTGTGGAAATACCTAAATTATTAGCTAAGGCGATCGCATCAGTAATGGAATGTGCGGAACTATAGGGAGAAGGCATCAGCACGCCTAATACATTTTCTTTGCCAATCGCTTCCACGGCAATCGCTGCGACTAGTGCTGAATCAATCCCACCACTCAAGCCAATTACTACCTGTCGGAATCGACATTTCTGCACATAGTCTCTTACACCGAGAACTAAGGCTGCAAAAATTTCGGCATCATCACTTTCATATATTGATAAGGTGCTATTACAGCCCACTCCATCAACCTTAATTACCAGCAAGTCCTCTTCAAAGCTCTTCCCACGAACAATCAGTTCGCCTTTGCTATTAAAGACCATACTGCATCCATCAAAAATGAGATCGTCATTTGCACCTACTTGATTAGCGTAGATTAAAGGCAAATCATGAACGATCGCACTATGACTCAACATTGATTCACGTAACTTCTGTTTGCCCACAGCATAGGGTGAGGCAGATAAATTGAGAAGGATATCTACTTCATTGTTTTGCGCCAGTTCAGCAACAGGATCGTCAGCATAGTTACGCTTGCCCCAAAACTTCTCATCATTCCAAATATCTTCGCAAATTGTTACTCCTATCCTTAGAGAGGCTCCCTCCTCTAGATTTAAAGTGAAAACTTGGCTACCACTTCCTACCTCAAAATAGCGGTCTTCATCAAATACATCATAGGTCGGTAGCAATCGCTTATGAAAAACCTGCTGAACCTTTCCGCCTTGCAATAATGCTGCGCTATTAAATAGTGGTTTACCACCAGCTTGACTAGCCTTAGGATTTGGTGAAACCGTGCCGACCAGTACTGCGACATCGTGGGGCAGCTTACTAGCTAGAACAGCGATCGCTATTTCCATATCCCGCACAAATTGATGATTCATCAATAAGTCGCGAGGCGGATAGCCACAGAGCGAAAGCTCAGGTGTCAACACTAGCTGCACATCTTGCTCCGCTAGCTTTTGGACAGCGAACAATATGCGATCGCAATTGCCCGCTAAATCGCCAATCACTGGATTAAGTTGGGCGATCCCAAAAGTTGCCCTATCTAAGCTCATGTTTAATTAACGCAAGAAACAAGCATGTAACCACATCACCAGCAAAATAATTACCATTTGGATGGGGCTAGGAAAAAATCCATCACTTACTAAACGCGACACAACCAAAACTTGATTGGTTAAAGCTGCAAGCAAAACGCCTAGGGTAATTCCCGATAGGGATATCAACAAGGCTCGTCCAAAGCGATTTTCTTTGCGTGTTACTAAATAGACACTGGCGATCAAACCAAAGGATAGCCAAGTTGTGGCTACTGGTACTACAAAGCTAACTGCCCCAAGCCCAGCAAAAATTCCGAGCGAGATAAAAATGTCTTTTTGGCTAGGGGTATCAAATAATTTTGAAAGCCAATTAGGAGTTCGACGTTGCGTATTGTTTTGCAAGGCCGCAGGTAAGACCGCAGAAAGACGTTCGGGATAACGAATGCGATCTGGAACCGCTATCTTGCCTTCTTTGCGAGCACGTAGACGATCCATGAGGATGGCATCGTAAGCAACCTCGATTACTTCTTGTTGAGACTCATCCCCCTCATATTCGCGCAATAAGCGATCGCGGGCATCGCGCACTTCTTCAAAGGAGGCTTCATCGTTGACTCCTAGTTTTTCGTAGGGAGTTGGTTCGCTCATTTTTCCAACTATGAATGTTTATAGATTTCTCTGAAAAGGCATCTAAGCAACTAAATAAGAAAATAGTTTGCAGCTTGATGTCTAAACATAGTATAGCGCCTCACTTAGTTTTTAAATTGGATTTGTGTCTTATAGCAATAGCTAGTTATCAAAAACCAGAAGAGAGA